>JALZHC010000253.1 GCA_030914105.1 Acidobacteriota bacterium | reverse complement strand
ATTAGTGCCTGTGGATCGAATACGTGACCTTGCCCCAGACCTCGAAGTCCATCCCCTCCGTGACCTCTATGGGCGCGTAAGAAGGGTTCTCTGACAGCAGCCAGATGCCCCCGTCCGCTTCCGTATGCAGACGCTTGACCATGAACTCGCAGCCGACCCGCGCCACCACCACGTCGCCGTCCTTCGTCTCCTCCATCCGATCAACGACGAGCAACTCCCCGTCGTGTATTCTCGGCTTCATCGAATCTCCCTCGACCCGGATGTAGAAGGTGGCGAGCGGGTGCTTCACAAGGTCGCGGTTGAGGTCAATGCGGCCCGCTATCTCGTCCTGGGCTGGGGAAGGGAAGCCGGCAGGGACGCGGCAGGCGACCAGAGGGCGAGACAACCTCATCCCCCTTGCCGGCAGGTAGATTCCGACTACTTCCATGGCCCGAATCTCTCCGAAAATTGACGACGTATCAAAGCTGAAACTATGTATAATGCACAAAACGTAAGATTGTTTATACTTTTCTGCCCGGTGTCGGGGAGGGGAAGCCGTCATGTGCGGGAGATTCAGCCAGAGGTCGCCGTCGAAGAAGATTGCGGAGAAGTTCGAGGTCGAGGACGTGCCGCCGCTCTTCGAGCGTTACAACGTCTCGCCGGCGCAGGCCGTGCTCGCCGTCAGGGGGGCCACTGATGGGCGGGAGGCCACGTTCCTCAAGTGGGGGCTGGTGCCGCGCTGGGCGAAAGACCCCGCAATCGGGAATAAGCTCATCAACGCGCGCTCCGAGACCGTGACCGAGAAGCCCTCCTTCCGCGAGGCGTTCGCGCGCAGGCGGTGCATCGTCCCGGCGGAAGGGTTCTACGAGTGGTCGAGGCGGGGCGGCGGGAGGAAGCAGCCGCTCTACTTCCAGATGAATGACGGGGAGCCGTTCGCGATTGCCGGGCTGTGGGAGCGTTGGGAGGGCGGGGACGAGCCGCTGGAGACCTGCACGCTGCTCACCACGTCGGCCAACGAACTGCTCACGCCCCACCACGACAGGATGCCGGTGATACTCAGGCCGGAGGACTACGAGTTGTGGCTGGACGCTGGCGTGCGCGGTGCAGAACTGCTCAAGCCGCTGCTGCGCGCCTACCCGAGCGAGGAGATGAGCGCCTACGCGGTGAGCCTGCTCGTCAATAACCCCGCGAACGAAGGACCACGCTGCGCCGAGCCGCTTCACTAAAAGTGAGCGGGGATGCCAGCCTTGGGGGCGGCATCCCCGTTCGAGTCCGATCACAGTCCTCACCCCTGCAATCGGTGAGCAGAAGGATTCACCCTCTGCCCGGTTGCGCGGCATAGTAATCAAAGCGCGGACAAGGCGCAAGCATCGGCGCAAGGAAGCCGCTCTGACAAGTTGATTCGGCTAAGAAGCTGCGCCGGCCACAGCCCTGTTGACCTGAGTGGTGATGCTGGTAGGATGTGACCGCCCCGGCAACTTCACCGCACATGGCCTTCATTCCTTCGGACACACTCTCATGAAGCCGAAGGGGACAGGAGTCTCCCGCCGTGCCCAGGGTGCTGATCGTCGAGGACGAGCCGACCGTCCGCGACCCTCTCCGCGAAACCCTTAGCCACGATTACGAGTGCAGGGCCGTCGGGACAGCCGAAGAAGGGCTGGAGCTTCTGGCCTCCGGCGGCTTCGACGTGGCGATTACGGACGTGAAGCTACCAGGGCTGAGCGGCGGGGAGTTCCTGCTGCGCGCGCACGAGCTTGCCCCGAGCCTGCCGGTGATCGTCGTCACCGGGGCCGACAGCGACGAGGCGAAATTCATTGCGGAGGGAGCGTTCGGCTACGTGCTCAAGCCCTTCCGCTTCGAGGAGGTCGAGGAGTTGGTCAGGCGTGCCGCGGGGGATAACAACTCTTGAAAGGCGATCTCATGTAACTCACAACGCCGGCAGGTAGCTTCGCAGCACCCTCTCGGCCTCCTCGGAGTCGAACGGCTTGCGCAGGTAGCCGCTCGCACCCGCCTCAAGCGCGGCCCGCTCCATGCCGTAGGTGTCAAAAGCCGTGAAGGCTAAGATCGGCGCAGACCGGCAGAGTTCCTTACACTGGCGTATCCGCCTCGTCGCCTCCAGCCCGTCCATCTGAGGCATGTTCAAATCCATCAGGATGAGGTCGGGGCACTCGCGGCGGGCGACCTCGACGGCCTCGCGCCCGTCCGCCGCCTCGACGACGCTAAAATCCCGCGCCTCCAGCAAGCGTCTGAGCACGAGGCGGGTATCTTCGGAATCGTCTACGACGAGGATGGTCGGGTACGCCACTGCGTCTTGGGTCATTGTCGGGTTTGCCTTAACGCGGAACGAAAATGTGGCGAGGAGAAGCCTATTAAGGGGGGAAGCGTTGTTATACCACGGGGCCACCGCCTTAACAATTCGCACCCCTCCCGCGGCGCGACTCCGGTGAGGCCCAAGCCGTAGCCACTGACTGACCACCCGTCAGATTGACAAGCTATGCATCTCAAACTGATTACAGTAACCGCCCCTGCCGTTCATTCCGCGCCGCCGGTAAGGGATTAAATCCAAAGAAATCCACTCATCCCACCCAAAGGCCGGCGTGGTACACACCTTGCCAAACAGAGCGCGCCCGCCAGGTAGAACTTTTCCGGCGCGTCGCGCAGTAAATCTTCCAAGCCCCATGAAGGATAGACGGATGAAAAGAATGAAGCGCTCTCCCCTTGTGCCGTGGCTCACCGCACTCTCGCTGCTGCTCTGTCTCTGTTTGAGCATCATGGTCACCGACCGTGCCCATGCCGGCGGCCAGTCAGGGCAGGGCGGCGGCAAGTCCGCCAAAGTGTCGCCCGACCTCCGCGGCGGGTCTGACGCGAGTCTGGTCAAAGTGATCCTCCAGTTGAGCGGGAAGCCCTCCGGCCAGTTGAACGCGCTGCTCAACCGCAACGGCGTGCACGTCCGCGCACACTTCCAGAGCTTCAACTCCTACGCGGTCGAGCTGCCGGCGGACGTGGTGGATGAGTTGGCCTCCTTCGACGAAGTGTCCTACGTCTCTTTAGACAGGCAGACGCAGTCGTTCGGCCACATCACGCTGACGACCGGCGCGGACGCCGTCCGCCAGCAGACAACCACTTCGCTGCTCGGCGGCACCACGACCACCACTCTCGACGGCACAGGCATCGGCATCGCCGTCCTCGACTCCGGCGTTGACTCAACCCACCGGGACTTCTTGGACAAGAGCAACGGCCTGCGCGTCGTCTACAGCCAGGACTTCACCGGCGAGGGACGCACGGACGACCCCTACGGCCACGGCACGCACGTCGCCTCCATCGCCGCCGGCAACGGGCGCATCTCGAACGGCGCTTACGTCGGCATCGCGCCCAACGCCAACATCGTCAACCTGCGTGTCCTGAACTCGCAGGGCACGGGCACGGTCTCCGCCGTTTTAGGCGCGCTCAACTGGTTGATGAGCAACCGCGCGGCCTACAACGTCCGGGTCGTCAACATGAGCCTGGGGATGCCGGCGATTGATTCTTATAAGAACGATCCGGTCTGCAAGGCAGTGCGCAGCCTCGTTAACGCAGGCGTGGTCGTCACCGTCGCCGCCGGCAACAACGGCAAGAACAGCGCGGGCCAGAAAATTTACGGTCAGATACACAGCCCCGGCAACGAGCCTTCGGCCATCACCGTCGGTGCTTCCAACACCTTCGGCACCGACGCCAGAGGCGACGACGCGGTGACCACCTACAGCTCGCGCGGCCCCACGCGCAGCTACTGGACGGATTCGCTCGGCGCGAAGCACTACGACAACCTCATCAAGCCCGACATCGTCGCGCCCGGCAACAAGCTGATCTACGCCGAAGCCGCCGACAACCTCCTCGTCCAGCAGAACCCGCAGCTCGACGCCGGCGTGAGTCCCGTCGATAACCGCAAGATGATGTACCTCAACGGCACGTCGATGGCGGCTCCGGTCGCGGCGGGCGCGGCGGCCCTCATGCTGCAAGCCAACCCGAAGCTGACGCCGAACATGGTCAAGGCGTTCCTGATGTACTCGGCGCAGCCTCTCAAGGGCTTCAACATGTTCGAGCAGGGCGCGGGCCAGCTCAACATCGAAGGCGCGATTCGGTTGGCTAAGCTCGCGCGCACCGACCTCGTGGCGACCACGCTCGTCGGCACGCCGCTCCTGACCAGTCTCACCGCGCCGACGCCGCAGACTACCATCGCCGGGCAGACCTTCTCCTGGTCGCGCGGCCTGATCCTTAACAAAACTTACGTGACGGGCAGCGCCCTGGTCACGAGCTACCAGAAGATTTACGGCCTGGGCGTCCTACTCGGCGACGGCGTCATCGTCGGCGACGGCGTCATCGTAGGCGACGCGACGATGTTATCGAGCGGCGTCATCGTCGGCGACCAGATCATGACCAGCGCGGGCGTCATCGTCGGCGACGGCACAGTCTTTTGCAGCACCGGCGTCATCGTCGGCGACAGCGTGCTCGTGGGCGACGGCGTCATCATCGGCGACGGCGTGCTCGTGGGCGACGGCGTGATCGTCGGGGATGGGGTGATCGTCGGCGACGCCACCATCCAGGCACAGTCCGCGACTGTTTACGGGGACACTTCTTCAATGCCGATAGCGGTGGACACTGGAGTTGACTATCTGGGCTACTGACACCCCTTGTCCGTAGCCCCGCCTCCTTAACCGGAAAACCGCAACTTTAGAGTCCCAGGAGAGTCGCATGTCCCCCGCGATGGCATTCAAGGAAACGTCTGCGACCGTGACGCGGGTCAACCCCGCCGCCGCGGAGGCTGTGAGCCGGGTCGCCGTCCGGCCACTCGCCGGAGAGCACGAACAGGAAGTCCTCGACTTCCTCGCCGCACGCCCGCTCCACACTGTCGTCATGGCGAGCTTCATCCGCGACAACGGCCTGGTGAGTCCCTTAAACCGGGGCACCTTCTACGGCTGCCGCAACGAAGAAGGCGCGCTCGAAGGGGTCGCCCTGATCGGGCACACCACGCTCGTCGAGGCGCATACCGACGCCGCCCTGGAAGCTTTCGCGCGCGTCGCTCAAGGATGCCCGTCCGCACACGTGATCCTCGGCGAGCGCGAGAAGATAGAGCGGTTCTGGTCTTACTACGCCGAGGCCGGGCAGTCGCCCCGCCTCATTTGCCGCGAGCTGCTGTTCGAGCAGAAGTGGCCCGTCCGTGTGCGCGAAGAGGTGCCGGGGCTTCGACCGGCCACGCTCGACGACCTCGACCACGTCGCGCCCGTGCAGGCGCAGATGGCGTTTGAGGAGAGCGGCGTCAACCCTTTGGAGAGAGACCCGGAGGGCTTCCGCCGCCGCTGCGCGCGACGCATTGAGCAGGGGCGTGTCTGGGTCTGGGTCGAGGCGGGGCGGCTCGTCTTCAAGGCCGACGTGGTCGCCGAGACGCCGGAGGTCAACTACCTCGAAGGCGTCTGGGTCAATCCCGAAGAGCGCGGCCAAGGCTACGGCCTGCGCTGCGTCGCGCAGCTCAGCCGCACCCTCCTGATGAAGTCAGGGGCGGTCAGCCTCCTCGTCAACGAGCGCAACCGTGAGGCCGCGGCCCTCTACTCGAAGGCCGGCTACAAGCTGCGCGGCTGCTACGACACGATCTTCCTCCAGCAGAGTAACTAACCGAAAGCATAATGGAGCACACAGGCCGGCAGCGTTTCGCCAAACCCTACATGTGGCTGGTGGTCGCAGTCGGCGCTCCCGTCTGTCTCTTCGCCGCTTATAACATACCTCTCGCCCGGCTCGACCTGCGCTGCCTGCTGCTCGCCCTCGTCACGGCGGCGGTCGGCTCACGCATCGCCGTCCAGATACCGCGCATCAGCGGGCAAGTCACCGTCGCCGACACGCTCATCTTCCTGACGCTGCTGCTCTACGGCGGGGAGGCCGCCGTCCTGCTGGCCGCGCTCGAAGGCGTCTGCTCCAGTCTGCGCATCAGCCGCAAGCCGATCACCATCCTCTTC
>JALZHC010000252.1 GCA_030914105.1 Acidobacteriota bacterium | reverse complement strand
GGATAATCCGGGTCGGGAGTTCTATCACGGTGATAAGCGAGTTTCGGTTTACAAGGCAACAGGCGTCGTGTCTCCCGCGGGTCGGTATGAAGCCCCAAACTTCGACGTGCCTACAGTTCATGTGTCTACGGTTGGCGAGTATTGCCCTACCATAGACGGGATTGTAGAAAAGATTCATCTACAAAATGCACGACAGGTCGCCGGAGGCGACGCGGCCCGCTGACGCTCGCGCGCGCACCGCAACTCTCACGTCAGGGCGCATCCACCGTAGCCGAGCTCACCAACACCTTGATTATTTCTGACTCTTAATGGCCGCTGTTCTTCGGCGGGGGCGGGGTGCGCCTTCCTTCGGTCGAGCCGCGCGGGCCGAGGCCGAGCGCCTTGAGGTAGCCTTCGTTGATGCGGCAGCTCGAGAGCTTCATCCGTTCGAGAAAGCCGGCGAGCGCGCGCTCGACCTTCTCTCTGGGCGGGCGGTTGTTTCTGATCTCCTCGAAGGTTGTGCGCGGCCGGTCTGCGAACGAAATGATGGCGTCCCAGCCTTCCGGCACGTTGACGGAGGCGACGCAGGAGGTCGCGTCCATCTTCTTGTAGGGCCAGAAGCACCAGCCGATGTGGTTGCGTTCGAGCAAGCTGCGGAAGGAGGCGATCCAGTCGTCAGTGTTCTCGCCCGACTCGCCCATCCAGACCGGCACGTCGTACTTGCTGCGGAAGTCAACGTACTCCTGAACGGCCTCCTGCTTCACGTCCATCCAGTATTTGTGGAAGGTGTAGGCCGCACGTTTGTCGAAGGGCGGGCCGAAGACGCGGAAGTTCGTGTCCCACTGCGCGCCGCCGAGGAAGACTATGTGGTTTCTGTCCACCTCGCGGACGGCCGCCGCGACGCGCCGGTAGAGCGGCTCAAGCTTCGGGTTGAAGTAGTTGGTATCGAAGAAGTGCGGGATCGGCTCGTTCAAGAGGTCGTAGCCGATGACTGCCGGCTCGTCGCGGTAGCGCGCGGCGAGCTTCTGCCAGAGGCGCGTGGTCAGCTCCTGGCTCTCTTCGCTCTCGAAGAGGAAGGGGTAGCCCCAGGAGTCGTCAATGTTGTCGCCGGTCTGGCCGCCGGGCGCGGCGTGCATGTCGAGGACGACGTACAGCCCTTCCTTCCTGCACCAGCCGACGACGCGGTCGAGGAGTTCGTAGCCTGGGCCTTCGAGCCGCGCGGGCGAGTCGCCGTTGACGAAGAGTCGGTAGTCGAAGGGGATGCGGACTGAGTTGAAGCCGGCGCGCTTGATGAAGTGTAGGTCTTCGGCGGTGATGTAGTTGTCGCGGTAGGCCGTCCAGAACTTGCGCGCCGCCGCCTCGCCGACCAGCTCGTTTAAGACCGCGCCGATGAGACGCGGCGAGTTGGCCGACTTGAACTTGAACATGTAGCCCTCAGGCACGAGCCAGTTGCCGAGGTTGATGCCGCGCAGCATTAAAGGCTTCCCGTCCGGCGCGACGAACTCGCGCCCGCGCGTGGCGACGAAGCGCTGCCTCGTCTGTGCGGCTGCCGGGAAGCACGCGAGCAGGAGGAGAATTAAGAGGGCGTTCTTCATTCGACGCACGCCGGTTCAGATGCGGGGCTTGGCGAGCAGGCGGCCAAGCTCGCGCCAGGTAATGAGGCGGACGTTGTTCTCTTTAAGAAGCTGACGGAAGCGCTCGCCGGTGAAGAAGTCGAAGTCGCGCTGCCGCCAGGCTGCGCCCCAGCCGGGATGCTCGATGGTCGCGGCGCGCATCTCTTCGTCGTCGTAGGCGAGGTGAATAACGAACTCGGTGACGCCGGGCCGGAGGCTCTTGATGGCGTCCGCGTAGAAGTCGGCCCAGCGCTCCGGCGTCACGTCAGGCCCGATGGTTACTATGTGATCGAGAACGACATCGTCGGGCGCGAGCAGAGACGGCAGGTACGGCGCGCTCGCGAACATCTCTCTGGAGATACGCACGGGCAGGTGGTTGTCGTGGGCGACGCGGAGCAGCACCGCGAAGAGCGCCTGGTTTTGATAGAGCGTGCCCATGTGCGAGTCGAGGTGCGTGGGTCGGACGCCGAAGGCGCGTGCGCGCTCGACCTGCGCGCGTATCTCGGCCTCGACCTCGCGCGGGTCTGCGTGCGCGGCCGTGTCCATTTCGGTCGGGTAGAGGAAGCCTTCGGCGTTGATTAAAGACGCCACGCGGTCTTTCGCCGTCACAGGCCCCCAGCGGTAGAACTTCCACTCGCTCGTGAGCGTGAGGTGCAGGCCGAGGTCTGCGTCGGCGTGTGTGCGCGCGTAGTCGGCGATTTCGGGGAACCAGGGGCAGGGAACCATGATGCTGCCCGAAGTGACGAGCCCCGTGGCGAGGGCCTTCTCGGTCGCGGCGTCAACCGAGTGGGCCATGCCGAGGTCGTCCGCGTGGACGATGAGAAGCTTCGCGTCCGAAGGGTAGCCGAGCCGCTCAAGCAAGGTTCGCTGTTGTGTTGGGCCGCTTACGCCGCCCGCCGACGTTTGCGCGCGTGCAGTCGTCGCGGCGGCCAGAAGCAGTATGAACGTCAGTATTCGTCTCACGCGTCCCTCCGAGTTAAGCGGTGCTCTGACGAAGTCTCTGTTGGTGATTCTAAGGAGCAGAATAGGGAAGCCCCCTTCGGAGCTTTCCCATTCAGCTTCTAACGCGTCGCCGTCGCGGCGGGGGCCGTCGCGGGTCTCTTCAGATACTTGTCGTACCATGCGACGTATCGCTCGTAGCGGTCGCGCACGTAGCTCGGTCGCTGGATGCCGTGGAACTCGTTGGGGTAGATGACGAGCTGCGTGTCGATGCCGAGGCTGCGGAGCGCCTGGTACATCTGCTGGCTGCCCTGGACGGGCACGTTGAAGTCGCGCTCGCCGCCGAGGAAGAGCGTCGGCGTCTTGATGCGGTCGGCATGGAGGAACGGGTAGGAGATTTTCTGGTAGGTCTCCCAGGACTTCGGGTTCCAGGGCGGGCCGATCTCGTAGTCGTACTGGATGATGTATTGGTCTGTGCCGTAGAAGGCGACCGTGAAGGCCGTGCCCGCGCCGCTCGTCGCGGCCTTGAAGCGCGGGTCGGTGGCGATCATGTAGTCCGTGAGGATGCCGCCGTAGCTCCAGCCGCCGACGCCGAGACGTTCCGGGTCGGCCACGCCCAACGCGATGACGTGGTCAACGCCGGCTTCCAAATCTTCGACCTCGTAGTGGCCCCAGTCCGCGAAGATTGCGCGCGAGAACTTCTGGCCGCGGCCCGCGCTGCCGCGGTAGTTAACGGCCAGCACCGCGTAGCCGTTCGCGGCGAACCACTGCCGCTCGACGCTGAACGAGTGCTGATCCTGTCCGTTCGGGCCGCCGTGGATACGCAGCAGCAGAGGCACGCGCGTGCCCGCGACGTAGCCGACGGGTTTGGTCAGAAGGCCGTGAACCTCCGTCCCATCCTTGCTCTTGAAGCTGACCTCTTCGGTCTGGGCCACGTCAATCGAGGCCATGAGCGCGTCGTTCTGGTGCGTGAGCTGGCGCAGGCTGCCGCCTTCGAGCGCGTAAACTTCCGCCGGCTTCGCGTCGCCGCCTGAGAGCAGCGCGATGTGCCCCGACGGCCCTTGCGCCTCCGTCCAGTTCGACACGACGACGGGCGGCGCGAGCACGCGCTCAACCTTGCCGCCTTGCAGGGGGACGCGCGCCGGGTAGACCGAGCGGTCGTCCGTGACGAGGAAGCTGAGCGACTTGCCGTCGGCGCTGAAGCGTTGCGCGGAGACGCCGCGGTCAAGCTCTTCCACGGCCCTGACGCGCGCGGGCGCGCTCGCGCCGTCCGAGGCGACGACGACGAGGTGCTCCATGTTATAAGCGCCGTACTGCCTCTCATCGCCTTCGAGGAAGGCGAGCCACTTGCCGTCCGGACTCCATTCGGGGCGCGAGCGGCCCGCGCGGTCGGTCGGCTGAGTCAGAAGCTTTTCGGTCGCGCCGGCCCTCGCGTCGGCGACGTAGAGCTGCACCGAAGGGTCTCGGTCGGGGTCGTCCGAGTGGTTGCTCATGAAGGCGATGCGCGTCGAGTCGGGCGACCAAGAGGGCGAGGACTCGTCCCACTTGCCCGCGGTCAGGCGTTCGAGCTTCTGCGTGGCGATGTCGTAGAGGTAGATGTACGTGTGGCGGCCTGAGAGCAGGTAGCCCTGCACGTCCTGCTTGTAGTGGTAGCGGTCAATGACGATTGGTTTCGGCGCGCGGGGCGTGGGCGCAGGGCCTGCGGCGGGGCCTTGCGGCGCTGGGGTTGGCGTCGCGTCGGCCTCCGGGTCGGGGTCGCCGATGACGAGCGCGAGGCGTCGAGAGTCGGGCGACCACTCGTAAGATTGCAGTCGGCCTTTAAGCTCGGTGAGCTGCATCGCCTCGCCGCCGCCGCGGTCGAGGAGCCAGACCTGATTGCCGCGCGCCTTGCCGGGGCGCGAAGAGGTGAAGGAAAGATACCTGCCGTCGGGCGACCAGCGCGGCGACGTTTCGCTGTCCTGGCTGAAGGTTATCTGCCGCTCGCCTCGTCCGTCGTAGCCGACCAGCCAGATGTGCGAGCTGGACTTGTCCTCCTTCGCGTCCACGGTCGCGACGACGAAGGCGACCCACTGGCCGTCGGGCGAGACCTGCGGGTCGCGCACGTCGCGCAGGCGCGCGATGTCGTCGAGCGTGAGCCGGTGGCGTGCGGTCTGCGCCGCCAGCGCCGCCGCGAAGGCCAGAATCAGTAGCAGGATGTTCGGCAGTCTCTTGAAGGACATGAGCTTGGTTGACCTCCCGAAAAATTCTACGCGGCGAAACTCCGTGAGACGGTTTAACGATGGGGCCGTGCGGCGCGCGTCCGCACCGCCGCGACGGCGGACGGAAGATAATTGCCGCGCTCGATCCAGCCCGGTAGAAAGAGTTTGTTGATAGCGTGCGGCGCGGCGCGCTAACCCGACAGACTTTGCGCCGGAGTCAGCGCGTGCCTTTGGCCTTCAAATGCGGGGCAGAATCTACGTCGGCGCGGAGCGCGTTGTCAAATCCGTCGCGGGGTCAATTCGTTCCTGAGCTTCGAGCGGGTAAGATTCATGAGCTTCAACGTTCATTACGCTCAAGGATGAGAAGACCCTGAACCCGATGCCATCAAACACGGACGCGAGCGAGGCGGCGGCAAAGACGGCAGCAGAGAAACTCTGGCCGTGGCACGACTGGCCCGCAGCGCTCCTGCTCTTCGCCGCCAGCGCGGCGGTCGTCGTCTGGCAGAACTCGCGGCTGGGAGTCCTCTGGGACGCGAGCTACATTCTGGAGAACTCCTACCGCATCTCGCTCGGCGACGTGCCCTACCGAGACTTTCCTTTTCCCTACGCGCCGCTGACCTTCCTCACGCAGGCCGCCATCATCAAACTCACGGGCCGAGTCTTCTGGCACCACATCGTCTACAGCGCGGCGGTCGGCGGGCTGTCATCGGTGCTGGCCTGGCGCGTCATCCTGAACTGCCTGCGCGGCCGCCTCACGCATGCGAGGCTCGTCGCTTACCTCTTGAGCGCGCCGCTCGTCGTGCTCGGAATCTACGCGATCTTCCCGCATCCCTTCTACGACCCCGACTGCACCTTCGCCATCCTCGTCTGCGTCCTCCTCTGGCAGCGGGCCGAGCGGAAAGGGTTCCCGACGGCGCGCGCCCTCACCAGTGGGGCCGCGCTCGCGGTTCCCGTTTTCATCAAACAGAACACGGGCCTCGCCTTCACCTTGAGCGCCGTCGCGGCGCTCGCGGCGTTGATCGCGGTCGAGGCTTTGCGCGGGCGCGCGGTGCGCGGCTACGTCTGGCTTCTGGCGGGAGCCTTCGTCGGCCTTGCGGCGGCGCTGCTGATAATTCAACTGACCGCGGGCCTCGACAACTACGTGCGCTGGACGGTTCGCTTCGCCGCGGCGCGGCGCACTCCGCCGCTCGCCGACATGCTACAGATGTATCAGAACCGCCTGCTGCCCTGTTGGCT
>JALZHC010000251.1 GCA_030914105.1 Acidobacteriota bacterium | reverse complement strand
CACCCGGACACAGATCCGACACGCGCCACCGGCGCCCGCGGCGAAGCGCGGCGGCCGGCGGCTGATGCTGATCCTGCTGCTCGCCAGCCAGTTCATGGCCCTGCTGAACGTGACCATCGTCAACGTCGCCATGCCCACCATGCGGGTCGACCTGCCCGCGTCCGGCTCCGAGCTGCAGCTCATCGTGGCCGGCTACACGGTCAGCTACGCCATGCTGCTGATCACCGGCGCCCGGCTGGGCGACCTGTTCGGCCGGCGGCGGATGTTCCTGGCCGGGCTGGCCCTGTTCACGCTCGCTTCGCTGCTCTGCGGGCTGGCCCAGAACGCCGGCATGCTGATCGCCGCCCGGTTCGTCCAGGGCGCCGGCGCGGCGCTGATGAACCCCTCGACGCTCGCGATTATCTCCGCCACGTTCCCGCCTCACCAGCGCGGGATGGCGATCGGGATCTGGGCGGGCGTCTCCGCGCTCGCGCTCGCCATCGGGCCGCTCGTCGGCGGGCTCATCACGGAGCACCTCGACTGGAGCTGGATCTTCTACATCAACGTCCCCGTCGGCGCGCTCGCCGTCTTCATGGCTAACGCCTTCGTCGAAGACCCGCCCTACATCCGCGCGCAGAGGCCGGGGCGCATCGACTACGTCGGCTTCGGGCTGATGGCCGTGGGGCTGGCGTCTTTGCAACTGATACTCGACAAGGGGCAGGAGGAAGACTGGTTCTCCTCGCCCGTCATCATGTGGGCGACGGTCTTCGCCGTCGCCGCGCTCGCGGCCTTCGTCATCTGGGAGCTGCGCTCGGACGAGCCGATTGTCAATCTGCGCATCCTCAAGAACCGAAACTTCGCCGTCGGGACGATGCTCATTGCGTTGATGGGCGTCGTGCTCTACGGCTCGATTGCTCTGCTGCCGCTCTTCCTCCAGACGCTTCTCGGCTACCCGGCGACGGCGAGCGGCATGGCGGTCAGCCCGCGCGGCTTCGGCTCCATCCTCTCGATGCTCGTCGTCGGTCGTCTCGTCGGACGCGTTGACGGTCGCTACCTCATCATGTTCGGCTTCTCCGTGCTCGCCTTCTCGACCTACATGCTCGCCGGCCTCAACCTCGACATCGCAATGTCGAACGTCGTCTGGCCGAACATCATCAGCGGCTGTGCGATGGGCTTCATCTTCGTGCCGTTGACGACGATGGCGATGGGGACGCTGCCGAACGAACAGATGGGCAACGCCTCCGGCGTCTACAACCTGATGCGCAACACGGGCGGCTCAATCGGCATCGCCGCCGTCACCACGATGCTCTCGCGCGGCGCGCAGGCGCACCAGGCCGCGATCTCTGCGCACCTGACTCCATACGACCCGGCGTTCCAACAGTGGATGCGGCAGTTCGGCGTCGCGGTCGGCGGCGCAATCGGCGGCGGCGGCGGCTTCATCGGCGGGATGCCTTCGCAGCGCGCGCTGGCCTCGGCCTACGGCATTGTGCTCAGGCAGTCGATGCTGATGTCCTTCGTTGACAACTTCCGGCTGCTCGCCTTCCTGTGCGTGCTCTGCATCCCGGCGGCGCTGCTCTTCAAGCGCGTCCGCGCGCGTGGCGGCCCTTCGGTCGGGGGGCACTGACGACGCGGGCGGCGAGCCTGCGGGCCGGGAGGCTTGGCGTAACACGGCGGGCGTCTGCGGGCGACGCCGGCCGGTTTGGCGACGCCAGCCGGGCCGGATATTTGATAGAGTGAGCGGCATGAGCTTCGGCAGTTTCGAGAGGAGTCTGGTTCGCGCCGGTATCACGCTCGCCCTCGCACTGTCTCTCGGCGTCGTAACTTCCGACGCGCGGCAGAGGTCGCGCGCGAAGAGTCAGGGCGGGAAGGCCGGGCAGTCGAAGAAGCCTGCGGGCGAGCCGGCGAACGAGGTCGCGCGTCTGCGCGCGCAGTTCGTGCAGGCGACGAAGGATTACAAGTCGAGCCTGGAACAACTGCTCCCCTTCTACGAGGCCGACGTGAAGCGCGCCGACGAGCGCGTCTCGAAGACGAAGGAGCTGTACGCGCAGGGACTCGTGGCGAAGCACGACGTGGAGAAGGACGAGGCCGCGGCGGCGTCGGCGCGCGAGAAGGTCGCGAGCGTCAAGGCGCAGTTGAAGAGCGCCGACGAGCAGATGGCCGAGACGCTCGTCGAGGCGGAAGCCGAAGAGTCGGCGGCGAAGGAGGCGGCGCGGGCCGGAGCGCGCGCACGCGCGGGCGGCGGTCTCATTCAGACGACCGCTTATATACGTTACGGCGGCGCGCGCCCATGGTCTCTGTCCGAGGCAGGCGCGGTCGAGCGTTTCTTCGTCGGGAAGTTCGGTCGCGCGCTGCCCGTCAGCTCCTTCGGGCAGTCGCCCGTGCACGACCGCTGGGGCTACGACCACCACAACGCGATGGACGTCGGCCTCAGTCCCGACAGCGCGGAAGGGCGCGCGCTAATGGAGTACCTGCGCGCGTCGGGCGTGCCGTTTACGGCCTTCCGCTTCGCCATCCCCGGCACGGCGACGGGGCCACACATACACGTCGGGCGTCCGTCGCACAGGGTCGCCCCGAAGTAGTGATGAGTGATGAGTGATAAGTGATAAGAAACTGCGGTCGGAGTTTTTCTTATCACTTATCACTCATCACTTATCACTTAAGATTGGAGGAGAGATGAGATACAGACTTCTGGGCAGGACGGGTTTGAAGGTGTCGGAGCTGTGCCTGGGCACGATGACGTTCGGGACGAAGTTCTTCAACATCGCGGAGGTCGATCAGGCGGGCGCTAATTGGATGGTCGCGCGCTCGTTGGAGGCGGGCGTGAACTTCTTCGACACGGCGGATGTCTACTCTTACGGCGAGTCGGAGGAGATTCTGGGTCGCGCGCTGAAGGAGTCGGGCGCGCGGCGCGACTCTGTTGTCGTCGCGACGAAGGTGCGCGGCGCGATGAGCGAGCAGGCGATGCAGGGCACGGGCGACCCGAACAACGTCGGCCTGTCGCGCCAGCACATCTTCGCCTCGTGCGAGGCAAGCTTGCGGCGTCTCGGCACGGACTACATCGACCTCTATCAGGTTCACGGCTGGGACGCGCTCACGCCGGTCGAAGAGACGATGCGCTCGCTCGACGACCTCGTCCGTCAAGGCAAGGTGCGCTATCTCGGCTGCTCGAACTGGACTGCGCGACATCTGGCGAAGTCGCTCGGCCTCTCGGCGGCGCGCGGCTGGGAGCGCTTCGTCTCGCTTCAGGCTTACTACTCGCTCGCGGGCCGCGACCTCGAACACGAGCTTCTGCCGCTCTGCCGCGAAGAGGGCCTCGGCGTGCTGCCGTGGTCGCCGCTCGCGGGCGGCTTCCTGTCGGGCAAGTACCGGCGCGAGAACCCCAGCCCGGAGGGCGCGCGCCGCACGGGCTTCGACTTCCCGCCGGTTGAACTGGAGCGCGGCTACGACGCCGTGGACGCGCTCGACGCCGTGGCGAAGTCGCACGGAGCAAGCGTCGCGCAGGCGGCGCTCGCCTGGCTGCTCGCGCGGCCCGGCGTCACCTCCGTCATCATCGGCGCGAACAAGCGCGCGCAGCTCGAAGACAACCTGAAGGCGGCGGAGCTGCGGCTCGCGCCCGAAGAGTTGGAGCGACTGTCAGCGACGACCGAGCCGCCCAAGCTCTATCCGCAGTGGATGGTCGAGCGGCAGGGCGCGGGCCGTGCGACCGACGAAGAGTCGGCGCGCGCGCACGCGGCCACGGAGGGCTGAGGGCGGGCGGCGCATCCCCGAACGTCGAGTAACGGGTTGGAGGGAGTCTCTATGAAAGCGCGGACGACTGTGACCATCGCGCGGCGCATGGGGAGCGGCGGCGCATACGTCGGGCGGGGCATCGCGAAGCGGCTCGGACTCCGCTACATTGACCGCGAGGTCTTGCACCTGTGCGCCGAGTCGCTCGGCGTCGAGGAGTCGGCGCTGGAGACGAACCGCGAGCGCGTCTCCACGTTCTGGGAGCGGCTCTTCGGCGGGCTGACCTTCGGCCCGCCGGAAAGCCCTTACGCGCCGCCGCCGCTTCGGACCTACACAGACCGGCAGCTCTTCGAGCGGCAGGTCGAGGTGCTGCGCGAGATGGCCGCGCGCGCGGACTGCCTGATAGTCGGCTACGGCGGCGCATACGTCCTGCCGCGCCACGCGCGCATGGTCAACTTCTACTTCCACGCGCCACTCGAATTCCGCGTCCGCCGCGTCATGGAGCTGTACCAGATCGCGGAGCGCGAACGCGCCAAGGCTTTGATCGCGACTTCGGACGAGACGCGCCAGCGCTACTTCAAGCAGATGATCGGCCGCGACTGGGCCTGCGCCGACAACTACCACGTCTGCGTTGACACCTCGATGCTTCCCCTGCCCGAACTCGTCGAACGCCTCGTCCACTTCATCGGACGCCGCCTCGGCGCGAAGCAGGAGGGCTGAAGGCTTGGCCTCCGAGTCGAAGACGGCCATCTACGCCGCGATCACGGGGAACCTCGCCATCGCCGCCACCAAGTTCGCCGCCGCGGCTTTTAGCGGCAGCCCGGCGATGCTCTCCGAGGCGGTTCACTCGGTCGTGGACACGGGCAACGAGTTCCTCCTGCTGCTCGGCCTGTGGCTCGGTCGCCGACCGCCCGACTTCGAGCACCCTTTCGGTCACGGCAGGGAGCTCTACTTCTGGTCGCTCATCGTCGCGCTCACAGTCTTCGCCGTCGGCGGCGGCGTCTCGGTCTACGAAGGCGTCTCGCATGTGCTGCGGCCCGAGGCGGTCGCCAATCCCTTCTGGAACTACGTCGTCCTCGCGTGCTCATTCGTCTTCGAGGGCGCGTCGTGGCTCTTCGGCTGGCGCGCCTTCCGTAAGATGAAGGGCGCGCAGGGGCCGCTCGAAGCGGTGCACAACAGCAAAGACCCGACGACCTTCATCGTCGTCTTCGAGGACACGGGCGCGCTCGCCGGACTCCTGATCGCCTTCTGCGGAATCTTCTTCGGCCAACAGCTCGGCCTGCCCTACCTCGACGGCGTCGCCTCCATCCTCATCGGCCTGATGCTGGGACTGATGGCGGTCTTTCTGGCCTACGAGACCCACGGCCTGCTCATCGGCGAGGGCTACGGGCGCGAGACTTTGCAACGTCTGCGCGCTACGGTCGAGACGGACAAGGCGGTCGAGCGCGTCAACCGTCTTCTCACACTCTTCTTCGGCCCCGAGGAGGTGATGCTCACGCTCGAAGTCCGATTCCGCCGCGAGCTTTCCGCCTCGGAAGTCCGCGCGGCCATCTCGCGCGTCAAGCAGCTCGTCCGCCGCGAACACCCGGAGATCAGGCGCATCTACTTCGCCGCCGAGTCGGTCTCCGCAGACCGCGCGGAGCGGCAGCGGCAAGGCTGAGGCTTGAACTCTGAACCTCTGTAAGCTAAAGATTGAGCCTTAAATCCTCAGTCCGAAGTCCGACGCCGGAGGGAGTGTCATGGCAGGAGCGCACGCAGACCTTGAGCACGACCACGCCGCGCACGCGGGCGACCATCGCTCCGCAGTCCTCGCCGGCTTTTTGGGGTGGACGCTCGACGCCTTCGACTTCTTCCTCGTCGTCTTCACGCTCACGGCCATCGCCAGAGAGTTCGGAAAGTCCGACGCCGAGCTGGCGTTGACCTTAACGGTGACGCTCGCCTTCCGCCCCGTCGGCGCGTTCATCTTCGGACTGCTCGCGGATCGCTACGGGCGGCGTCTGCCGCTGATGATTGACCTCGTCTTCTACTCAATCGTCGAGGTTCTGTCGGGACTCGCGCCCAACTACACGACCTTCGTCGTCCTGCGCGCGCTCTTCGGCATCGGCATGGGCGGCGAGTGGGGCGTGGGCGCGTCGCTGGCGATGGAGAAGGTTCCGCCACGCCTGCGCGGCGTGCTCTCAGGTCTGCTGCAAGAGGGCTACGCGGTCGGTTATCTGCTCGCGGCGGTCTGCTACTTCTTCGTCTTCCCGCGCTGGGGCTGGC
>JALZHC010000250.1 GCA_030914105.1 Acidobacteriota bacterium | reverse complement strand
AAGTAGGTCAGAGAAGTCCAGAGGAAGTTCTGCCGCCACATCTGCCAGAGCGGATGGCCGGCCTTTAAGGCGACGCCGACGGCGACGAGGCCGGAGTTGACGGCGTACTGCACGAGCGCCATGAGGCAGACGGCGGCGATGTAGTACGACTGGTCGCCGCCGGCGAGCGGCCGGATGCCGCCGAAGACGAGCCGCACGGCCCAGACCGTGAGGAAGGTTGAGCAGACGTAGACCGCCGAGTTGAAGGCGACGGTGATCTTCTTCAGCCCGATGCGGCGCGAGGAGAAGAAGGCATCCGCCGCGGCCACAAGGATTGCGGCCTCGCCGCCGAAGAGCAGGAGGACGAGGAAGATGAAGGTGTCGGAGACGGAGATTTGCCCCTGGACGCGCGGAATCTGCACGACCACGCGCGAGCCGAAGCCGAGCGTCAGGACGCTGATGACGGCGAAGCGCCAGCCAAGCTCGGAGGGCTGGAGCCGGAAGAGCGTGAAGGTGCACGCGACGACCCCGAGGCCGATCACCAGCCACATGTAAGGCTTCGCGAGGCTCTGTTTGGTCGTGACTTTTGACATCCGTTCGTGCCGCTCTAACCCTCTGCCGGGGAGTTGGGGAACTTCGGTCGCCGGAGCGTCCGAGGCCGGCGACGGCCACATTGAAGGGCAAGGCTTGTGCCGTCGGCGGCGGGGCGAGGTTGGGGCGTTTTCCCTTGGAAAAGCGGCCAGACGGGTCGCCGCAGGGGAGTGCGGGCCGTGACCGATTCGTTCAAAGTGAAGGCGGGGCTTTCAGGTTGACACAAAGACGCCGACGCGCCGACCGTGCGGGCCGCGCTTCGCGGGAGGTGGGGCGGCCCGCCTGCGCACCACGCGCAGGCGGGCCGGGTCTTTCTCTTTTCTTACTTCTTCTTCGTGGTCGTCGAGGTCGAACCCGTGTCGAGCACGAGCGTCATCGAGGAGGTGTTGTCGCCGCCGACGAGCGCCTTGCTCGACTGCGCGGCGAGGTCGCCCATGAGCACCGCGTCGCCGAGCAGAACGCCGTCGCCCAAGAGCACGCCGTCGCTCATCATCACGCCGTCGCCGAGGAGAACGCCGTCGCCGAGGAGGACTCCGCAACTAAGGAAGGGCGTGCCGTCGCTCATCATCACGCCGCTGCTCGTCAGGATGTTATCGCCGAGCAGAACGCCGTCGCTCATCATCACGCCGTCGCACATCAACGCGCCGTTCGAGACGATGGTGCCGTCCGAGAGGAGCACGCCGAGGCCGTAGACGGCCTGGTATTTCGTGATCAGGTTCGTCCCCGTGGCGAAGGTCTGATCCATGACGATGCCCTGCGACCAGGTGAAGGTCTGACCCGCGATGGTCGTCTGCGGCGTCGGGGCCGCGGCGACCAGGAGCGGCGAGCCGACCGTCGTCGAGGAGGAGAGATCAGTCCGGACGAGCTTGGCAAGCCTGACCGCGCCCTCGACGTTCACCTCGCCCGCACCCTGCTCGAAAGTGTTGAAGCCGGGGAGCTGCTGCGACGTGTACATCAGAAGCGCCTTGACGAGGTTCGGGGTCAGCTTCGGGTTGGCCTGCAAGATCAGGGCCGCCGCGCCGGAGACGACCGGCGTCGCCATCGAGGTGCCGGAAAGGTACATCTGGTCGCGCGTGGGCGAGCCGGAGACGTTGGCGTCGAGCGCCGGGTTCTGCGTGACGAGGTAGTTGGCCGCCGCCTGCGCGTCAACGAGCTTGTTGCCGGGCGCGACGAGGTCGGGCTTGACGAGGTTGTCGTAGTGCTTGACGCCCGCCGAGTCTGTCCAGAAGCCGCGAGTGGGCCCGCGTGAGCTGTAGGTCGCGACGCCGTCGTCCGAGCGCGCGTCGGTGCCGAAGGTGTTCGTCGCGCCGACGGTGATGACCGAGGGGTCAATGCCGGGCGAGTGAATCTGGCCGTAAATCTTGTTTCCGTTCGAGTCCTTACCCTCGTTGCCGGCGGCGGCGACGACGACGATGCCTGAGTCCACGAGGCTTCGGACGGCGAGGCAGAGCGGGTCAACCGTGTAGGAGTCAACGGCGGCGGTGCCGAGGCTCAGGTTGAGGACGCGTATGTTATAGGTCGCCTTGTTGGTCTTCACCCAGTCAAGCGCCGAGAGCAGAGACGAGAGCGCGCCCGTCCCTTGCGAGCCGAGCACGCGCAGGTTGATGATCTTGGCGTTCTGCGCGAGGCCCTGATAAGCGCCCTGCGAGACCTGGCCGTTGCCGGCGGCGATTGAAGCGACGTGCGTGCCGTGGCCGTAAGGGTCGTCCGTGCGCCCCTCGCCCGTGAAGTCGACGCTTGCGGCGATGCGCGACGTGCCGCCTCCGTCTTTGAAGGCGACGTGGTTCGGGTCTATGCCGGAGTCCATGACGGCGATGCCGACGCCGGTGCCATCGTAGGGCGTCGAGCCGCCGAGGGCACTGCCAGCGTCCGCGCCCGAAGTCAGCGTGACGTGGCCGAGTTTCTTGACCGTGCGGTCGAGCGCGACGTAGTCAACGTCGCTGCGGTTGGCAAGGTTGGCGACAGCCGCGGGCGGGAGCGTCACTCCGCGCACGTTGAAGTTCTTGTAGGTCTTGACGACCGTGCCGCCGGTGCTGGTGACGGCGTTGGTGAGCGTCGTCGTCCAAGAGCCGGCGGAGCGGATGAGGACGTTGACCTTGCTCGTGCCGTTCAACTTCTGCTGGAGGTCGGAGGAGATTTTGGCCTTGCCGGTCGTGGAGGTGCTGGCCTTGGCAGTCGGCGCGACGCCGGGAGTCATTACGCAGGCGGCGAGCGCCAGCGTGGCCGTCAGCGCGACTGCCAGGAGCTTGATTCCGAGGGGCCTGATGTTTTTGAATCGCATCTTCGTTGTGTCAACTTGCAGAGAATGTTCAATCGCTGTTGCCACCCAATACTCGCCGCCGCCCTTTATGCACGCGCCGTTCCAAGCGCCGGAATGCGGAAAACGGCGGTTTTTCGCAGGTTTTCGGCGGACTGCCGGACGCCGGGTCGGTCAGGGCGCGGTCAGGTTGGCTGACCGACTCTGCTAGTTTGACCGGGCCGGATGACGGACGCAGACCGACGCGTTCGCGCGGGCTTGAACTGGGAAGGCGCGAAGAGGTATAAGCCAGAGGTCGGCTCGCGCGACGCGACTTCGGACGCGCGCAGGGCGTGACTCTAAAAAGGTTTTGGGAGGTGTAGACGATGGCGCGCTCTCAAACTTGGACGCGCAACATCCCGAAGAAGAAGAAGGGAGCCGCACTCCCCTCGAAGGCTATCGTGGACGGCGGCGGGCTCGAAGGCTTGAAGCGGCGCGCAGAGGACTTGGGCCTGATCCTTCACGCGCGCACGCGTGTCGAGAAGCGCCGCGCCGTCTCCGACAAGAAGCGTGCGGGCGGCAAGTGAGGTAGCTGAAGGCTTGAGGCAGATACGGATCGCCTTCTTCGCGGGACTGGCCGTCTTCTTCGTCGGCGCGGGGCTGCTGGCCCTCGCGCTCTCGCTCGGCCAGGCGGGCGAGGGCGCGTCGCGCACGCTCGAAAGCGTCCTCGCGCTCGCGGCGCTGCTGCTCGCCTCCGGCGGCGGCTTCCTCGCGCTCTGCGCCGGCCCCGTCCTACTTGCGGCCCTCCTGACCGCGCCCCGCGCCGCAAAAGAAGAAGGCAGTAGACAGAAGTCAGTAGCCAGTAGCCAGTAGAAAAACCTTTGCCTTCTACGGCTCACTGCCCGCCGGCACCCGTCTACTGACGCAGGCTCTTCTACTGGCTACTGAATACTGGCTACTGCTTCTCGCCTTCTTCGTCGAATCGCGTGCGGAAGTCTTTCGAGCTTCGACGCAGGTCGAGCCAGTCGGCGAACAACTCCGGCTGGTTGAGCCAGACCGTGAACCACTCGGCGATCTCGGCCTTCTCGGCGCGCTTGCGCTCGCCGACCGAGCTGTTCCGCGCGATCATCAACGCGCGGCGCTTCCCCTTGAGCGCGGCCTCGCGCACGAGTCGAAGGCCCTCTCGGTCGCCGGTGCGCGCGAACTGTCGGCGCAGGTTGTCGAGGCGGCGGATGGAGGCGGCGGCCTCCTCGAAGGTCGAGAAGCGCAGCACGTTTCGAAACATCGCCTCGTAAGGGTCTGCGGCGCGCCAGCGCGCGTCGGCGTCGAGCACTTCCGAGTGGCGCAGTTCCGCGCCCTCGTCGGCGAGCAGGCGCGCAATCGCCGCGGGGCTTTCGACCGCGCCCTCGCCGAAGCGCTCGCGCACGGCCTCCATCACGGCCTCAAGCTCGCGCGCGCCGACCGTCTCGCAGTCCAGGTGCTCCCACACCTCGATCATCAGGTCGCGCTTCGTCCGCGACTTCCACTCCCGCTTTCCCGCCACGCCCGAAGCTTACGACGCGCCCGCTGCGACGGACAAGCAGCCGCCGTGTCAATTCATTCCTGAGCGCATCAAGCAGCCGCCGTTCGGCTCGCAGCCCCGTGCCTTCTGAGTTACAATTTCCCTTCGTACACACGCCCATGACTCACGCCCCTGCAAACATGGACGAGGCGCTGGCGGCCCTCAGAAAGTTCTTCGGCTTCGAGGGTTTCCGCGAAGGCCAGCGCGAGGTCGTCGAGGCCGTGCTCGAAGGCCACGACACGGTGGTCGTGATGCCGACGGGCGGCGGAAAATCCCTCTGCTACCAACTGCCCGCGCTCATGCGCGAAGGCGTGACGATTGTCGTCTCCCCGCTCATTGCTTTGATGAAAGACCAGGTGGACGCGCTCCAGGCGCGGGGCTTGCCCGCGACTTTCATCAACAGCTCGCTCGACTTTGAAGAGCAGAAGGAGCGCATCGCGGGGATGCGTCGCGGCGACTTCAAGCTCGTCTACGTCGCGCCCGAACGCTTCCGCAGCTCTCACTTCGTCGAGACCTTACGGCGCGCTCGCATCTCCCTCTTCGCCGTCGACGAGGCCCACTGCATCTCGCAATGGGGCCACGACTTTCGACCCGACTACCTGCGCCTGCGCTCCTTCCGCGAACAGGTCGGCAGCCCGCAGACGCTCGCGCTCACCGCCACGGCCACGCCCTACGTGCGCGCAGACATCATCGAGCAACTGAACCTCGCAGACCCGCGCGCCTTCGTCAGCGGCTTCGACCGCCCGAACCTCTCCATCGGCGTCGTCCACACCGAGCGCGAGCGCGAGAAGTTCGCGCGCATACGCCAGCTCGCCTCGGAGTACGCCGGCCAGTCCGGCATCGTCTACACCTCGACGCGCAAGTCGGTCGAGCAGATCACGCAGAAGTTAAAAGAGGCGCGGCTCTCGGTCGTCGGCTACCACGCCGGCATGACCGACGAGGAGCGCGTGCGCGCGCAGGACGAGTTCATGTCGGGCCGCGCGCAACTCATCGTCGCCACCAACGCCTTCGGCATGGGCATCGATAAGCCCGACATACGCTTCGTCGTCCACTTCCACCTGCCCGGCTCCATCGAGGCTTACTATCAGGAGATCGGGCGCGCAGGCCGCGACGGCGGAAGTTCGGTCTGCCTCCTGCTCTTCAACTACGCCGACAAACGCACGCAGGACTACTTCATCGAAGGCTCCTACCCGCCGCCCGAACTCATCGTCAAGGTCTACAACGCGCTCACCGGCACCGGCCTCCAGCGCATCGAGCTATCCACCCGCGAGATCGCCGCGCGCGCCGGCGTCCGCAACGAGATGGCCGTGCAGTCGGCGCTCATCACGCTTGAGAAGGCCGGCCACATCGAGCGCGGCACCGGCTCGGAGAACCGCGCCGCCCTGCGCCTGCTCATGCCGCCGCACCTCGCGCGCGAGACGGTCGCCTCACGGCGCAGCGCGCAGCTCAAGCAGGTGCTCTTCTCCCTGCTCGGCGGCTACGGCCTGAACGAGCGCGCCGACGTGGAGGTCGACGTGGCCGACTTCGCCGACACGCTCGGGATGGAGCTGGCGCAGACGCGCCGCGTGCTCTCTTCGCTCGCCGAGGCGGGCATCATCCGCTACCAGCC
>JALZHC010000249.1 GCA_030914105.1 Acidobacteriota bacterium | reverse complement strand
AACGTCGCGTCGTCCATGCCGAGCGAGTCGAAATACTCTGCTTCGGTCTGCTCGATGCCTTCCTCCCGGAGCGCCTCGCCGAAGGCCCGCTGGTGCAGCGGCTCGTCGTCAATGATGACGCCGTTGAAGTCGAAGAAGACAGCCTGAATCATTAGACCCTTGCGCGGTTAACACCTTTTCGGATTAGTCAGAGCGCGAGCATTGTAAGCCGCGCGGCGGGAGAAGGAAAGGAGTAGCCGGTAGACAGTAGACAGTAGTCCGTAGCCAGTAGTCAGTAGTCAGTAGAAGACGGCCTCTCATTCGTGCCGCCGCGGTGTCAGCGTCAGCGCCCGCCGGCGCGGAGCGCCTACTGGCTACTGGCTACTGACTTCTGCTTCCCAACTGCTCGCGCAGGCGCGCGTTCTGCTCGGCGAAGAGGAGCGGGAGGCGCTCGGATTCGAGCACGTCGAGGCGGCGCATGACTTCGGCGAGCGCCAGCTCGTTCTTGAGGTTGACCTGGTAGTCGAGGTCTGCGCGCAGGCGGTCTTTCCCCGATTGTCGGTTCTGCGACATCATGATGAGCGGGGCCTGCATCCCTGTGATGACGGCGAGCACAAGGTTGAGGAGCACGTAAGGGTACGGGTCGAAGACGCGCTCGCCGAGCAGGATTGAGTTGACGATCACCCACAGCACCATGAAGCCCATCGCCGCGCCGATGAACTTCCAGCTCCCGCCGAACTCCGCGATGAGGTCGGCCATGCGGTCGGCCAAAGTCAGACGCGCGGCCTCCTCCTCGTTGACGTTGCGGGAGACGCGTTGGCGCAACAGATCGTCCGTGCGCCGCAGGCGCGTGGTGATGGCCGCGAGCATCCGGAGCGAGACTTCGGGGTTGCGACGGACGAAGGCGAGGAAGTCGTCGCGTTGAAGCACGGCGAGGCGCGCGTCCTCGACGACCGTCGCGCTCGCCGAGCGCGGCTTGCCGTCGAGGATCGCCATCTCGCCGAAGAAGTCGCCGCGCGCAAGCTCGGCGAGCGTCACGTCGTCGCCGTCTGCGTCCCTGATGTGTATGCGGACGCGCCCTCCCTCGATGAGGTACATCGAGTCGCCGGCGTCGCCTGTCTGGAAGAGACTGCTTCCGGCGCTTCTCTGTTCGACTTCGAGCAGCGCGCGCAGGGCGCTCGCCGTCTCGTCGTCGAGCGAAGCGAAGAGCGGGACGGAGCGGATCGCTTCGAGCGTCATCAAGGTGGTCACACTTGCGGCCATGGCTATTCACCTCACTGGGAAGAAACGGGCGCGCCGAGACGGCGCGGCGCGAAGGCCCACGTTCAACGAATCTCTTTGAGACGGCGGGAAGACCCCGGACTGAAGCGTCGGCGCGAGGATGCTTCGGCCCCGCCCGACGCCGAAGCGCGGAGATTATCGCGAACCGGGGCCGCATTCGGCAAGACATTTGAGGGAACGGATTCCATTCAACCTTGAGCTTAGAGTTAATTCAGTTCACCGCCGCAGGCGCAGCAGCACGCAGAGACTCGCCGAGGCTTGGGCTTTGAACTCAACATTGAAATTTTAAAGCTGCATTCCTCTGCGCCCCCTCTGCGTGTTGCTGCGCCTGCGGCGGTGAGTCTTCAACTTACTCCGGGCCAAAGAATAAAAAGAGAGCACCGGCGGGATGCTTCCCTCGCCGGTGCTCTCTCATCTTCGCGGCCTTCAGCCGTCGTTCTTACGCCGCGACCCTCACATACTTGTCGAGGATGCGCGTGAACGCGTCCTTGCCCGCCGCGCCGACGAGCCGCTCGGCCTCTCGGCCCGCGTCGAAGAAGATCAGCGTCGGGATGCCCTTGATGCCGTAGCGCTGCGGCACCTCGGAGTTCTCGTCCACGTTGAGCTTCAGGAACTTGATGCTTCCGGCGTAGCGCCCGGCAAGCTCCTCGAACGTCGGCGCGAGCGCGCGGCAAGGCGGGCACCACTCGGCCCAGAAGTCCACGACCACAGGCACGTCCGACTTGAGCACCTCGCGCTCGAACCCGCTGTCATTCACCTCGGAAACAAACTGGCTCATCTCTCATCTCCTCGTCTTCAATATCCGCCCCGGCGCACCCGACACGGCAGCGCGCCGACTGAAGTATCCATCCGTGCGCCCGCCTGCGTCAGTAATTACGATTACACAGCCGCGCCGCCCCGAAGCGCAGCCGCGCCCGCCCTTCGTGTACAATCACGGCGCGGCTTTCGGCACGCCGAAACGCGAACAGGCCCTCGCGCATCTGAGAAGCCCACGGGTGAGCCTATGGCGACGACTAACAGAAGCGAGAACTCCGCGCCCGACCTCTTTCAGGGGCTGACCGCCGAAGAGCTGCGCGAGGTCGAGCGCGTGACGCGGACGCGCGCGTTCCGCAAGGGCGAGGTCATCTACACGCCGGGCGAGACGGGCGAGGCGCTCTTCCTCCTGCGCGAGGGCGCGGTGCAGATTTATCGCATGTCAACGGAGGGCCGGAAGCTCGTCATCGCGCACCTGCTCCCCTTCTCCTTCTTCGGCGAGATGAGCTGCATCGGCCAGGGCATGTACGACACCTTCGCGGAAGTGACCGAAGACTCCACCATCGTCACGATGAACTGCGCCGTCCTCAACCGGCTCCTGTTGACCAGGCCGGAGGTCGCGCGTCGCATCCTCGAAGCCTTCGGGCGTCGCGTCCTCGAAGCCGAGCGCCAGCTCGAAGACACGGTCTTCAAGGGCATCCGCGGGCGCGTCGCCGCGCTGCTCCTGCGCGAGGCCGAAGGCTCCGAGGTCAACGGCCTCACGCACCAGGACATCGCCGAGCGCCTCGGCGTCTACCGCGAAACCGCCACCAACGCCCTCAACGAGCTGAAGGCCGACGCGCTCATCCGAATAGGCCGCAAGCACATCCGCATCCTCGACCGCGAACGCCTCCGCCGCGTCGCAGACGAGTAGAAAGCGCGGCCCACTTCTCCCGCCTCCCCGAAAAAATCCCGCACTCTCCCGGCGCGCTCGAAAACTTTGTAACAAAACTCGAACTCCCGTCGTTATCTTCTGAAGCCCTTGCGCCTGTCCATCAACTTTCAAAAGGGGGAGCAGATGAAACACGAGCCGGAAGCGTGGTTGAAATCCTACCGTGACGACGGATTCGTCGTCGTCGAAGACCTCCTCGAACCCGCGACCCTTTCGGCGCTGCGCGACGGCCTGCAAAAGATCGTCGAGGGCGTCGAGGGCCTGCCGCCGCACCTCGCCGAGAAGATTTTCTACGAGCGCCAGCACGTGAAGAACCACCCGCATTACTACGCGGGCGTGCTCAGCCCGGAGGACTGCGGCAGCAGCGTGCGGCAGATCGACGACCTCGCGCTCTTCGGCGCGGAGTTCGCCGCCCTCATCTGCCAACGCACACTGCTCGACGTGCTTGAGACTTTGTTCGGGAGTTCGGAGTTCAGTCTCGTTCAGATCAACGGACGCCCGAAGGCCGCTCGCGTCGGCAACGGCATCAGCAACGGGAGCTTTCACCGCGACACCCCGTTCGAGGAGTTCACGCGCACCGACACGATTCTCTCCGTCGTCTGCCTCGACCCGATGGACGGCGAGAACGGGGCGACGCAATTCATACGCGGGAGTCATCAGGTCTCAGACGAAGAGGCGAAGAAGGCGGTCTGGAGGGATGTCGAGCCGGGTAAAGTGAATCTTGAGGAGAGGGTTGTCGTGCGCTGTCCGGCGGGGGCGGGAGTCTTCTTCAACACGAAGACTCTGCACGCGGCGGGTCACAACCGCTCCGAACGCACGCGCTACACGATCTTCATCGAGTGGGTCGGGCCGGACGTTCTGCCGACCTCGCCCGAACGCCACGCCTTTCAGGGCCTGAGGCCGAGGAGCCGCGAGGCGCCCTTCGCGCGACAGATGGGGATGACCTTTCCGGGCCTCTCTGAAGGCCGTTCGTAGACGCCGCACGGGCGCGGCTGCTCAAACTTCCTTGTACTCGGAATCCACATCCTCGTCGGAGAAGGCGACGCGGTAGTTGGGCGACTGCTTCTGCTTGGTGATGAGCAGGTCGTCTTTGGTCTTGAGGAGGTCGGCGCGGCTGTAAACCGACAGCTCGAAGTTGTAGCCGTGCGTGATGGCGTCCTTCGGGCAGGCTTCGACGCAGAAGCCGCAGAAGATGCAGCGCCCGTAGTCGATGTTGTAGACCTTCGCGTAGCGCTCGTCGACGCCCGTGCGCTCTTCGGGCGGGCGCGGGTCGTCCGCCGCGACGATGTAGATGCAGTCCGAAGGGCAGGCGGCCGCGCACAGGTAGCAGGCGACGCACTTCTCCCGGCCCAGCTCGTCCACGTGCAGGAGGTGCTGGCCGCGGAAGCGCGGCTGCAAGGTCACAGGCTCGTCCGGATATTGAACCGTCCACTTCTCCTTCGGGATGTAAGAGGCCGTCGTCATCATCCCCTTGATGATGGCGCGCGTGTTCTCGATGACTTCGTTGATGATGCCCATAGAAACCCCGTAAATCGTGAATCGTAAATCGTAAATCGTCCTTAAGCGGTCGTCCGGCTTGAGCGATGAATCGTAAACGGCGAATGCTTTTTCTATTTACGATTCACGATTTACGATTTACGTCTTTCAAACAAACTCAAGACGGCTGAAGAAGTATGCCAGCTCCACTTGCGCGTTCTCCTCGGAGTCGGAGCCGTGGACGGCGTTCTCGCCGATTGAAGTGGCGAACTCCTTGCGCAGCGTCCCCTCTTCGGCCTTCGCCGGGTCGGTCGCGCCCATCAGGTCGCGCCAGGCCCTGACCGCGTTCTCTTTCTCAAGCGCCATGACGACGCACGGCGCGCTCGACATGAAGCTGGTCAGCTCAGGGAAGAACGGGCGCTCGCGGTGCACCGCGTAGAACCCTTCGGCCTCAGGCTTAGTCATGTGGATGAGCTTCAACGCGCGCAGGCGGAAGCCCGCGTCCGTGATGCGCTGCAAAATCGCGCCCGTCTTCCCTGCCCGCACCGCATCGGGCTTGATGATGCCGAAGGTGAGATTGCCTGCCTGCTCTGCCATCAATGCTCCTCTGGATTATTGAATGATTAAACTTCAAGCCGCGGCGCGCGAGCCGAGTGCGTCCTTCATCGCCTGGCCGATGTCTGCGGGCGAGCGGACGACGCGGATGCCTGCCGCTTCGAGCGCGGCCATCTTCTCGGCGGCTGTGCCCTTGCCGCCCGCGATGATTGCGCCGGCGTGGCCCATGCGTCTTCCGGGCGGCGCGGTCTGGCCGGCGATGAAGGCGACGATGGGCTTCGTCACGTTCTCTTTGGCGAAGCTGGCGGCCTCTTCTTCCGCCGTGCCGCCGATCTCGCCGATCATGACGATGCCGTCGGTTTCAGGGTCGTCCTGAAAGAGCGCGAGCGCGTTGAGGTGCGTCGTGCCGACGATGGGGTCGCCGCCGATGCCGATGGCCGTTGACTGTCCGAGTCCGAGCGCGGTCAACTGCCCGACGGCTTCGTAGGTCAGCGTTCCTGAGCGCGAGACGACGCCGACGCGCCCTTCTTTGTGGATGTGGCCGGGCATGATGCCGATCTTGCACTTGCCGGGCGAGATGACGCCGGGGCAGTTCGGGCCGACGAGCCGCGTCCGGCGCGTCGAGAGATACTCTTTGACCTTCACCATGTCGAGCGCCGGGATACCCTCCGTGATGCAGACGACGAGCGGCAGGCCCGCGTCCGCGGCCTCCAAGATGGCGTCGGCGGCGAAGGCCGGCGGCACGTAGATGACCGAGGCGTTCGCGCCCGCTTCCTTCACGGCGTCGGCGACGGTGTTGAAGACCGGGATGCCTTCGTGCGTCGTCCCGCCCTTGCCCGGCGTGACTCCGCCGACGACGTTGGTGCCGTACTCCAACATCTGCCGCGTGTGGAACGTGCCCTCTTTGCCCGTGATGCCCTGCACGACGAGCCGCGTGTTTCTGTCAACCAGAACGCTCAACGCTCTTGCTCCTCAGAATGTAATGATCGCCGGCAACCGGCGCTCAG
>JALZHC010000248.1:2402-5988 GCA_030914105.1 Acidobacteriota bacterium | reverse complement strand
GATGATTGATGAGAGCCGCGCTTTCCGTCTTCCTCTTTGCCTTTTGCCTTTTTACTTTTGCCTTCCGCGAGAGCGGTTTGCCTTTCTACTTTTGCCTTACTTCTGCGGCAGTTGAATCGGCAGGCTGGGGCGGCGCGGGAGCGCGGCAGGCTCTTCCGACTCCTGTAGGCGCGCGAAGGTGTCCTGGTAGATCTTGATGTCGCCCTTCGCTTCGAGCTTGCGGCGCGCGTCCGTGAGGTATTCATCGAAGACCTGGTCGCGGCGCTCGCGCTGGGCCGTCTCGACGAGCTGCGGGCGCTGCTTGTCGAACTCGGCGGGGTCTGCGTCCTTGCGGCTGGTGGCGCCGACGACCACCCACTTGTCGCCGACCTTCACCGGCGTCTTCGACACCTCGCCCTCCTTGAGCGTGAGGACGGCGGCGTCGAGCGCGGGGTCTGCGCCCGCCCTGCCGAGCGGTCGCCCGAGCTTGAAGTTCTTCTCGTCAGCCGCGTTGAAGCCGGCCTTCTCGGCGGCGGCCTTCAAGGCGTCGGGGCTGGAGGCGCTGGCGGCGAGGTCGCGCGCGGCCTGTTCGAGCTGTTCGCGCGCGCGCGCGTCCTTGAAGTCTTCGGCGACTTTCTGCTTCACCTCTTCCAGGTCAGGGATGCGCGGGTCGCGCTTCTCGACGAGCATGGGCACGGCAAAGCCGTCCTTGACGCCGACGCGGTCGCCGACCTGCCCCGGCTCTTCCAAAGGCTTGATGGCGTCCTCGAACTGCGGGCTGCTGCCGATGTCGGGCACGTCGTCGCCGGGCTTGATGAAGGGCGTGGTCTTGACCATCTCCTCCGGCTTCATGTTGGCCTCCGGGGCGAGAGCTTGCGCGACCTTCTGCGGGTCGTGCGTCTGCTTCAGCATCTCTTCGGCCTTACCCGCCACGGCCTGCGCGGCGGTGTAAGAGCGTCGGTTGCGCAGCGAGACCAGAAGCTCCTGCCGTGCGTCCTCGAAGGTCTTCGGGACTGCGGGGCCGCGGCGGAAGATGTAGTAGGCGTTGCCGGTCTTCAAGGGGTCGCCGATCTGCCCCTCCTTCCAGTCGAGCGTGTTCTGCAAGAGGTCTGCGACGTTGTTCGGGGTCGCGGCTGAGCTCGGCTTCTTGTTCGGGTTGCGCTTGACGGGCGCGGGCAGCCAGCCGCCCTCTTTGGCCGTCGCGGGGTCTTGCGAGTTGCCGCGCGCGAGGTCTGCGAACGCCTGTTCGTCGGCGGTCAGGTCTTCTTTGCGGAGTTGGGCGACGAGCTTGACGGCCTTGTTGAGCACGTCCTGATCCTGCTTCGGGTCGGGCACCTTCAGGACGATCTCCTGGACGCGCACGCCCGCCATCTTGTTTTCCGGCGAGAGCGCGTCGTACTCCTTGCGCAGGTCTTCGTCCGAGATCTGGAGCTTCTGGCCGACCTTCTCCTGGTTGATGAAGATGTAGCGAATCTGCTTCTGCGGCAGGTCGAAGCGGTAGTCTGTCTTGTGCGCGTCGAAGAACTGCCGCAGGTCTTCGTCCGAGGCGTTAATCTTCTTGGCCAGCGCGGCGGCCTCGACGGGGACGTAGACGAGGTCGAACGAGGTATTCTCGCGGACGAAGTTCTGCCTGACCTCTTCGTCGGAGACCTGCACGCCCGCCGTCACGTATGCGCGCAGCTTCGAGGCCGCGAGCGCGTCGCGCACGCTCTGCTCGTAGAGCGGCACGCTGCCGTAGTTATGCTGGACGTAATCCTTGTAGCGCTGGAAGTCGAAGCCCGCGCCCGAAGTCGGGTCGGTGAACTGCTTCTGAATCATGTCGCGCACCTCCTCGTCCGAGGCCGAGAGGCCGAGCCGTCGGGCTTCGAGCAGGGCGATGCGGGCGTTGATGGCCTGGTCGAGGATGCGTTCGGGCGTCATGCCGAGCTGCGCGAGGCTGATCTGGCCGCCGAACTGGCTGTACTGCGCCTCGATCTTCTTCTTCAGAAGTGTGTAGTCGGCGACCGTCACCTCCTCGCCGCCCACCTTGGCGAGCGCCTCCTTGCTGTTCGAGGGGTTGGCGATGGCCGCGCCGCCGCCGCGGTTGTAGCCGGCGACGACTAAGCCGAGGACGACGAGGACGGCGAAAGAGATGATGACGACGCCGCGCGTCTTCTCCAGCCGACTGAAAAACTTGAGCATCGAGATACCTTCCCTTACTTCACGCGCCTGGAATTTTCGTCAGGCGCTTGGAACTTCCGGGCCTTCCTGCCCGACTTCGGACGCGCCGGCTCGCTCAAGGACGACCGCCACACGTCTCCCGCAAACCGCGGATTGTATCGGACGCACGCTGCGCGACGCAAACGCGCGAGAGTAGCCAGTAGCCAGAAGTCAGTAGCCAGTAGAAAAACCTTCGATGACGAGAAGCCCGGATGAATCACTCAGCGCCTGCGGCGCGGAGCCTACTGGCTACTGACTACTGACTACTGGCTACTCTTTTGCTATCTTCTCCTCATGTCCTTCTCCATCTGGGCGTGGGCGGGGTTCGGCGTCTTCATCCTTTTGATGCTGGCCCTCGACCTCGGCGTGCTCAACCGCAAGGCGCACGTCGTCACCTACCGCGAGGCGACCGTGTGGTCGGTCGTCTGGGTGACGCTGGCGATGCTGTTCGCCGGGTGGGTCTTCTGGACGAGCGGGTCTCTGGCGGGCAAGGAGTTCCTCGCCGGCTACCTCATCGAGCTTTCGCTGTCGGTTGATAACCTCTTCGTCTTCCTCCTGCTCTTCTCCTACTTCAAAGTCCCTTCCAAGTACCAGCACCGCGTGCTCTTCTGGGGCGTGCTCGGCGCGCTCGCCATGCGCATCACGATGATCGGCGCGGGCGCGGCCCTCATCGAACGCTTCCACTGGATTCTCTACCTCTTCGGCCTCTTCCTCATCTACACGGGCTTCAAGATGCTCCGGCAGGAAGAGACCGACGTGCGCCCCGAAGAGAACGCAATCGTCCGCGCCGTCACGCGCCACATCCCCGTAGTGCGCCACTACGAGGGCGAGCACTTCTTCACACTGAGAGACGGCAAGAGGGTCGGCACGCTGCTGCTGCTCGTGCTCGTCGTCGTCGAGATCACAGACCTCATCTTCGCCGTCGACTCCATCCCCGCCATCTTCGGCATCACGACGAACACCTTCATCGTCTACACCTCGAACGTCTTCGCCATCCTCGGCCTGCGCTCGATGTACTTCCTTCTGGCGGGCGTCGTCGAGAAGTTCCACTACCTGAAGGTCGGGCTTTCGGTCGTGCTCGCCTTCGTCGGCGTCAAGATGCTCGCCGAGGGCGCGGTCTCGAAATACTTCGGCCTGAGCAAGGAGGTGGTCATCACCGGCTCGCTCTGCTTCGTCGCGCTCGTCCTGCTCGGCTCGGTCGCCGCCTCACTCTTCTGGCCGCGGCGCGACAAGCCGCAGGTCGAGGTCGAGCTGCCCGAAGGCTTCGACTCGCCGTTTGACGACGACCAGGGCCGGCTCGGCGGCGACGAGCGGGGCCTGCCGGAAGTCAAAAGGCAAAAGTAAAAAGGCAGTCCGCTATAAAACGACGTGGCGAGGCCGCGCGACGCCCGCCAGAGCACGCGCGGCC
>JALZHC010000248.1:0-2392 GCA_030914105.1 Acidobacteriota bacterium | reverse complement strand
CCCCCCCCCCCCGACTCGTCAGCCGGGGCCGGCGGCACAGTCACAGACCAAAAGACTCATGTGCTATATTCCGGCGCGGTTTATTCTTTGAAAACTAAGGCAACGGTCGGATGCGTAACTCGGCCTCAATCTCAAGGGAGTGATGAGCGCCGCCGTTGAGCATGAGAGGTTCATACTCACGGCAGAAAAGTTACGCGATAGCATCTTACACATAATTATGTGCGGGCACGAGCCTCGTCCGTCGGGAGGTAACTCCTGATGGGAAAGCGTCCTCGCATGAGGCCCGCACGCCTCCCGGAGAAACTGCGGCAGGTCAGGGAGGCTTGGGGGCTGTCTCAGAGCGAAATGCTCAGACAGTTAGGGTTTGAGGCGGAGATGGTTGCCGCGAGGATTTCCGAGTTTGAGCTAGGCAAGAACGAGCCGCCTTTGCCGGTGCTCTTGGCGTATGCGCGGGCGGCAAGGATTTCGACGGACGTTTTGATTGATGATGAGGCGGACTTGCCCGCGAGGTTAAGGAAGTAAACTTCAGGGTCTCTTCAGTCTTGAGCTTTGGGCGTGTAGAGTTCAACGCAGAGACGCAGAGGATGCGGAGGAAGCGCAGAGGCTTGTGCTTAAAATTCCTCAGCGCCCCTCTGCGTCCTCTGCGCCTCTGCGGTGAGTTCTACGCGCTCTAAGCCCAAGAATGAATAGACCCTGAGTAAGCTTTCAAAAGGCTTGCTTTTTACCTTTCCCGTTTGCTAAGTTCGTTATGTGGCCGCGTGAGCCGATGCGCGCGCCGCCACGAAGACAGACGGGTTCTCACTAAAACCCTCCGTTCACGCGCCCCGCATAAGGCCGCCGCTCTGAAGGCGGTGCGGTTGCGCGACAAGCAAGCCCCATTTTCAAAAGCCGCAAGCCCCGCGGCCTTTTCCAACTCTTCGGAAAGTTTAGCGACATGGTCACCAGAGTCAGCCGTTTTGACGCCGACTGGTGGGTCGTCCAGAAGCGGCTCATCTACATCCTCATCATCATCGCCTCGCTCGCCGTCGTCGCGGGCGGCTGCGCCCTCTACGTCCACCTCTACGGCAACCCCTTCAAGAGCGTCGCCGTCAGCGACCCGGCGGCGGCGGGCGCGCGTTTCGTCTCGCTCGAAGGCGGCGTGAAGGTCGTGCGCGCCAACACGCGCGAGACCTTGCAGGCGCGCGCCGACACGCGCCTCTTCCCCGGCGACATGGTGCAGACGCAGGAGGACGGGCGCGCGCGCATCACGCTCGCCGACGGCTCGAACCTCTTCGTCAAGCCCGACTCCGTCGTCACCATCGCCGAGAACACAGCCGCCGAGGGCGGCAAGGCGACGAAGGTTCGCGTCGCCGTCGAGAGCGGCCAGATCAACGTCCGCACCGAGCAGCAGCCCGCGGACGGCTCGAACGTCGTCGCCACGCGACTGACCGAAAGCCGGCTGGCCTCGGAAACGGACGCCAGCTTCCACGTCCGCGAGGACAAGTCCGAGGCCATCCGCGTTTCGACCGGCGCGGTCGAGACGACGACGAGCGGCGGCGACCAGACGACGCTTCGCGGCGGCGAGTACGTCTCCGTCAACCAGCAAGGCTCGGTCGCGCAGCGCGAGCACCTCCTGGACGCGCCCTCGCCCATCACGCCGCGCAACCTCGAACGCATCGCGGCGCGCAAGGGCGCGGCCACCGCCGTCGCCCTGAAGTGGCAGAAGCCTTCGACGGGGACGCCCGCGCACTACCGCGTCGAGGTCGCCACCTCGCCCTTCTTCGTCCCCGCCGGCATGCTCATCGAGCGCGACCAGCTTCAGTCCACGGAGTTCACCGTTGACGACCTGCGGCAGGGCAACTACTTCTGGCGCGTGCTCGCCGTCGCGCAGTCGGGGCAGGCGAGCGACTGGAGCGAGCCGCAGAAGTTCGTCGTCGTCGGCGGCGCGGGCACGGGCGAGGAGGCCGGAGTCTCCGACGTGCAGATCGAGTACGTCGCCGGCCAGATTTACCTCATCCGCGGGCGCACGCAGCCGGGCAACATCCTCCGCTGCGAGGGGCGCGAGACGCTCGCGGCGCGCGACGGCTTCTTCCAGCTCCAGATCAGCGCCCCGCACGGCGCGCACGAAGTCCAGATCGAGACCGCAGACACGCAGGGCAACCGCAACTCCTTCAAGTTCGCACTACCGCCGGGAGGATGAGAAGAAGTGATGAGTGATAAGTGATAAGTGATAAGCGAAGGCCACGACAGTTTCTTATCACTTATCACTCATCACTCATCACTTGGTCTTAATGTCAGAAGAACTCGAACGCGGTAACGTGCGCGAGCGGGGCGCGCTGGACGACGAGCGGCAGTTCGAGCTGTCTCTGCGCCCCTCCCGCCTCGCCGAGTACATCGGGCAGAAGAAGGCGAC
>JALZHC010000836.1 GCA_030914105.1 Acidobacteriota bacterium | reverse complement strand
GTTCTCGCCCGCGCGCGACACGTCTTCGCCGACGATGACGAACTCGACGCCTTCGCCGAAACGCGCGGCCACTTCGGCGGCTGCGCGCACGAACTCCGCCTGCCCCTTCACCTCGCTCAGCTCGCCGACGATGCCGACGCGCAGCGGCCCGCGCGGCTGTTCGCTTGTGCTCGACCGGCCCGCGTGTTGCTCGTTCGTGCTCGACCGGCCCGCGCGTCGCTCGCGCTCGAAGCGTGTGCGTCGCTCACGTGCCTCGTCGAAGCGGCGCAGGTCAACGGCGTTGGTGACGACGCGAATCTTGTCCGCGGGGAAAATCTCTTGCGCGCGGAGCGAGCGCGCAACCGCCTCGGAGACGGCGATGACGCGCGCGACGTTCGCGAGCGCGCGGCGGTGGACGCGGCTTAAGGGGAAGAGGACGTGGCGCGTGACGATGAGCCGCGCTCGCGGCGCGAGGCGTGCGGCGAGCGCGGCGAGCGTGTAGTCGCGCGCGACGTGAGCGTGGATGATCTCAGCTTTATGCTCGCGCGCGATGCGTGCGAGGCGCGCGGCGCTCGCCAGGTCGAGCGGGCCTCGCAGCGGGAGCGTGAAGAGGCTCGACGGCTGAACCGGGTCGAGCTTGTCGCGGAGAGGCGAAGAGGTTGAGAGCGCGGCGAAGACTTCGTGGCCGCGCTCCGCGAGGCCGCGCGCGAGGTCTGCGAGGTGCCTCTCGCCGCCGCCGAATGCGCGCGCCGAACTGATCTGGAGGATTCTCAACGGGCTTTCAAACGGACAGCTTGCCTGCTTCCGGCTTCTCTTCGTTCCACTGTCTCTGCGTCGGCTAACTCCGTTCGGGGCCGGACGACGCGAGCGGCGACTCGTCGTAGCGTGCGAGGAGGTCGGCGGCGTCACGGTAGATGCGTATGCAGCCGGCGGCGCGCAGGTCTTCTTCGGGGAAGCCGCCGCAGAGGAAGCCGACGGTTCGGAGGTCGGCTTTGCCCGCGGCCTCGGCGTCGTAGGGCGTGTCGCCGAAGACGATGACGCGCGCAGGCGTCGGGTCGCCGAGGCGTGCGAGCGCGGCTTCGAAGATGTCGGGGTGCGGCTTCGACTTCTCCGCGTCGTCCTTCGACGCCTCCTCTTCGACGAGTCCCTCGATGTCGGCGATCTTCTTGTAGACCTCAAGCTCCTCTCGCTTCGCGGAGGAAGCGAGCGCGATGCGCTTGCCGTCGCGGCGTATGCGCTCGAACAGCTCGCGCACTTTGGGGAAGGCTTTGACGCGCGGCATGTACACGCGCTTGAACAGATCGCCGCGGTACTTCTCAAGTTCTTCGCCGAAGCGTTCGAGTTCTTCTTCGGAGAGGAAGACGGGCATCAGTTGGTCGCCGCCCTTGCCGATCTGGTAGCGGACGCGCTCGTATGGAATCTCTTTGCCGAAACGCGCGAAGGCTTCCTGCCAGGCATGCGCGTGCAGGTCGACCGAGTCAACGAGCGTCCCATCAATGTCGAAAATCGCGGCCTCGATCAAGGCAAACCCTCCGTCGAAAAATAAGTAGAACCTTCCGTCGAAAAAATCAGGTCGGACTCTCCTTCAGAAAAAACAGGACTAGCCCCGACGTGAAGCACGCATTATACCAGCGACGCGGGGACGGAAGCGTCGCCGCACGCACGCGCCCACAGTCTATTCATTCTTGGGTATGTAGCACGGGGTATTCAACGCCGCAGGCGCAGAGAGCGCAGAGGGGGCGCAGAGAGTTATGACAGCACAACCCTCTGCGCTTCCTCCGCGTGCTGCTGCGCCTGCGGCGTTGAGTCTTAGTCGCTTTAAGCTCAAGAATGAATAGACCTTGGTACGCGCCAACATCGCCGAATGCAGGCATCATGTCGGTGAGCGGAAGCGGCAACGTCGCCGGGTCAAGGCGCGTCGAACGCGCCGGCATCGGACGGAACGCGGGCGCTCGTTGTTTTGCTTTGGTACGGCGCGCGGCGTGTAAAGACGGAGAGAGGAGAGGCGATTGGCACTATTGCCCGCGATTTCGCTCAGGCGTCAATGTTGAGCGCGGGGAGGGAAATCGGCACGGGGCTTGCCCTTGTGAATCTGCGGAAGAGTCTCTTCGGCGCGCGGCCTCGCCGGCGGCTCTACCGTCGCGGCGTGGGGAGGCAGGAAAAAGTTTAAGGAGTGTGGACGTATGGCAAAACTTATAACGGGAGTCTTCAAGACGCGCGTCGCCGCCGAGGCGGCGGTTGACGCCGTCATCAAGCGCGGCTACACGCGCGACGACATCAGCGTGCTGATGTCCGACGCGACCAAGTCGAAGGAGTTCGCCATCGAGACGGGCACGCGCGCGGCGGACGGACTCGGCTACGGCGCGGCAGTGGGCGGCGCAGTCGGAGCGGTGCTGGCGGCCATCGCGGCGGTCGGCACAAACGTTCTCCTGCCCGGCATCGGACTGATCGTCGCCGGGCTGCTGGCGGCGGCGCTCGCCGGCGCGGGCGCTGGCGGCGCGGC
>JALZHC010000247.1 GCA_030914105.1 Acidobacteriota bacterium | reverse complement strand
CATCGAGCCGAAGTCGCGCCAGGACGAGGAGAAGATTTCGGCGGCGCTGCACAAGATTCTCGAAGAAGACCCGTCCCTGCACTTCGACCGCGACCCGCAGACGAAAGAGTTTCTCCTTTCCGGCTCTGGCCAACTGCACATCGAAACGGTGGTCGAGAAGCTGAAGAACCGCTATCACGTCGAGGTCGCGCTGCATCCGCCGAAGGTTCCTTATAAGGAGACCATCACGGCGCGCGCCGAGGTGCAGGGCCGGCACAAGAAGCAGACGGGCGGGCGCGGGCAGTTCGGCGACTGCAAGGTCGTCTTTGAGCCTCTGCCGCGCGGCGGCGGCTTCGTCTTCGAGGACAAGATTTTCGGCGGCTCAGTCCCGCAGCAGTTTCGGCCCGCAATCGAGAAGGGTATCGTCGAGGCCGCTTCGGGCGGCGCGATTGCCGGCTACCCGCTCGTCGACTTCAAGGCCACGCTCGTCGACGGCTCGTACCACACGGTTGACTCCGACGAGCACTCTTTCCGCGCCGCGGGCCGCAAGGCTTTCCGCAACGCGGTCGAGAAGGTGAAGCCGACCATCCTTGAGCCGATCATGAACGTCGAGGTGGTCGCGCCCGTCGAAGCCAGCGGCGACATCATGGGCGACCTCAACTCGCGCCGCGGGCGCGTGCAAGGGATGGACATGCGCGGCAAGAACCAGGTCATCAAGGCGCAGGTGCCGATGTCGGAGATGCTGGATTACCAGTCCAAGCTCAACTCCATCACCGCCGCGCGCGGCTCCTTCCACATGGAGTTCTCGCACTACGACCCCGTGCCCGGCCAGATCGCCCAGAAGATCGTCGAGCAGGCGAGGGCCGAAGGCAGAATCAGGGCCGAAGAGGAGGAGTAGCCGCGAGTTGAAACTGTCGGCCCGAAGCGCCGAAGCGAACGAGACGGGCGGGCGGCTCAGAGGCCGTGCCGCCCGTCTCCGTTATTTAGTTTGACCGCGCCGACCGAGCGGCGGTGGTAGAATCGGGGCCGGAGGATTAAGCAAAGTATGTCGGTCGAAATCGCGAGACACTCTTTCACGGTTGACGAATTCGAGCGCATGGGCGCGGCGGGCATCTTCCACCCGGATGATCGTCTCGAACTCATCGAGGGAGAAATAGTCGAGATGTCACCAATCGGAAGCTCTCACGCCGCGTGCGTCAAATTCCTAAGCGCACTCCTTCAACGTCTCTTCGGAGGAACTTTGATAGTGAGTACGCAAGACCCCATCCGGCTCGACGACTTTTCCGAGCCGCAGCCGGACGTGGCGCTGCTGCGCTGGCGCGACGACTTCTACCGCCATGCCCACCCGACGGCTGCGGACGTGCTGCTCGTCGTCGAGGTCGCCGACACGACGGTCGAGAGCGACCGACAGGTGAAAATTCCGCTCTACGCGCGCGCAGGCATCCCGGAAGTGTGGCTCGTGAACATTCCCGGCGAGAGAATTGAGGTATACTCCGACCCCGAAGGCGAAACGTACAGGCAGGTCAGGCGGTTCGGGCGAGGGCGTCGCGCGCGGTCTCAGACTTTGGAAGGGTTCGGCGTCGGCGTCGGGGAAGTTCTGGGTTAATCTTTCGCGGGAGCGTCGGTCGCTCTGAAGAAACGGAGGCCGGGATGTTCCACATTATTTGGTATCTGATTATCGGGTTCATCGTGGGCCTGATTGCGCGCGCGCTGCTGCCGGGCGCGGATCACATGGGACTCTTGATGACGACGGTCGTCGGGGTGGTCGGGTCGGTCTTGGGAGGACTCATCGGCCATCTCTTCTCGAAGCCGAGTCGCGACTCGAAGTTCCACCCGGCGGGCTTCCTGATGTCAATCGTGGGGGCGATCATCGTCCTCATAATCCTGCGCTACCTCCGCTAACTCACGCGCGGCGCGCGGGGCAAAGTCTCTACAGGGGCGCGGCCCGTGCGTCGCCCTTATCTCTTCGCGCCGTTCGGCAAGCACGGCCGCTTCGTCTTCACGCAAACGAGTTCAGGTGAACCAGACGCGCCCGCCGCTTCAAACTCGAAGTGAGTCGAAGCGGCAGGCGCGAGCGATCCTCTTGAACGGCGCGGGATAAACTTCACCGAACCTGATGCCCGTTTTATCTACTCCGCGCCGCCGCCCTCCTTCTTTCCTTCCGCGAGCTTCGACGTGACCGCCGTCAGCAGTCGCGGGAACGTGCCGAGCGGCGTGCGGCTCTCGACGTAGAAGCCTTCGGGACGCGCGAGGCCGTAGGCGAAGCTCGGCCTCAAAGTAGCGCGCTGCCCGTCGGCCTTGAAGGTGTCGTCGCTCGACTTCAAGGCGTGGCCGAGGTGGTTCAGGTATTCGACGTTCGAGTTGTAGTAGACGAACTGCGCAGGCCCCTGCGCTTGTGCGGCAGCCGCCGCGTAAATCCCGCTCGACTTGAGAGAGCGACCGCCCTGCGCCGTGTCGATCACGCGCTCGACCATCTCGCCCTTGCCGCTCGCCACGAAGTTGCCGCCGACGAACGCGTACTCAAGCGCGTGCCCCTGCTCGCCCTCGACGCGTTGGATACTCACGCCCTTATATTCGCGCTCGGTCGTCGCGCGCTGCTTGTGCGCGGCGAACTTGGCGAGCGCGCCGGCGAACGCATCCTCGTCGCGCACGCTGAGGATGACGACGCCGCCCTCGCCTTCGGCGGAGCGTAGCTGCGCGGCGCAGAACTCCGGGCCGAGCGAGCCGAGTATCTCGCCGCGCAGGTCGACGCCGGTCTTGTCCGTGAACTCCGCGAGCGCGTCCGTGGGACTCTTCTTCCCGGTCTGCTCGGCGATCTGGGCGGCGAGCGTGACCATCTGGTCGAAGGTCTGCGGCGCGCTGGCAATCGAGGCGTCGAAGGCCGCGACGGCGTCCTCGGGCACGAGCGCGAGAAGGTTCTGCGGCGTCGGCGGGTTCGAGGCGACCGTCGCGAGCACGCCCTCGCGCCGCGGGGCCACGACGTTGAAGCGCTCAACCACGCGCCCGTCCTCGAACTCGCTGGTGAAGGCTACCGACTCGACGCCCGACGCGCCCGTCCCGTGGAAGAGCTGCCGGAAGGCCGCGACGCCCTTACCGTCTTCCGGCGCGCCGTCGACCAGGGCGGTCAGGCGCGCGCCATCGAGGAAGCCGAACATGCCGTCGAAAGCCTTCACGTGCGAGCGCGCCTGCGCGAAGGTCTGGCTCGTTTCGAGCGAAGGCTGCTTGCCCGCGCGCACGTCGAGCAGACGCTTGACCGCCTCGCCCGCGTTCGAGAGGTAGAGCGCGTCGCCCGACTGCGCGTAGGCGAAGCCGTGCTTGCCTTCGGGCGTGACGTAGTTAATCGTCGCGTCGCCATACAGCTCCGTCTTCTTCGTCACACCCTTCTGCTCGGCCTCGCTGACGAGGCGCAGCACGCGGTTCTCGAAGGTGCGCCGCGCGCCCGCGCCGTTGAACTCGGCGACTAAGGCGAACTGCGGCTCGCGCTTGCCTTCCGCGTTCGTGCCCGCGCCGAGCAGCGCGATGGCGTAGCTCGCGTCGAGCGCGCCCGCGTGGTTAGCGGCCATCATGAAGAGCGAGCTGGCCGCCTGATTCTCCTTCGTGAACTCGCGCCACGCCTCCGAGTCGATGACCTTCAAAGCCTGCGCGCGCAGGTCGTTGACCTCGACGAAGCCGACGGCGTCCGCCGGCAGGTAGCGTTCGAGCCGCGCGCTGCGCGCCTTCGACGGGCGCGCAAGCTGGATGGCGGCCAGAGAGAGCACGAGCGCCGCCGCGACCGCCGCGATGACGAATGGTTTGCGCTTCAGACTTTCCACAAAACACCTCCGTTAAAAGCAACGCGGAAGTAGGAACGCTGAACGCTGAACTGGAAGACAAGGGGGCTTCGGTTCAGGCGTTGGCTTGCCTTTAAGTTCATCGTTCCGCGTTCCGCGTTCATCGTTTCCTATTTCATCTCTTTCCGCGCGAAGACGTACTGCGACGCCAGGTAGAGGCCGGTCGAGACGAGGAGCATGAGGAGTATCGGCACGGGGTCGAGACGACTGTAAAACTCCAGGTTGACGCCGCCGCGCGCACGCGTGGCGCGGCTGACGACCCACTCGAAGAGGTCGCCGCCGAAGTAGTAGAACATCAGGACGAGCGAGACCGCGCCGGCGATGACGGCGATCCACCACTTCTCGAACCAGACCGAGAAGAGGAACGTCGCCGAGTAGACCATCAGCGCAATCGTCATCGTCCAAACGGTGCCCCGCAGGCCGTTCGAGACGACCTCGAAGAACGCGCCGCGCGAGCCTGAGAGCGTCACGTTCACGGCGGTCGCGGCCATCACGAAGTAGACGAAGGCCACCGTCGTCAAAATCGAGAGGCCCACGCAGGTCGTCGCCTGCACCGCGCCGACCGCGTACTTGAATAAGAGAACGTGCCAGCGCTTCACGGGCCGCTCGAAGAGGAAGAAGATGCTTCGGTTGTCCAGCTCGGCCCCGACCGAGCCGACCGCGAAGAAGGCCAGCAGGAAGAGGCCCGCCGTGATGAGGAAGCCCGACTGGAAGACGAGCGCGAACTCAAGCGCCTGCGCCGCCACCGCGTTCGAGAGCGCGTAGAGGTCGAAGCGCACGCTCTCCCTGAGCGTGAGCGTCAGGGCCGCGATGCCGAGCGGGATGTGAAACGCCAGCGCGAACGCCAGCCACTTCCAGCGCGTCTCGCGCCACTCCTTCCAGAGCATCGCCTTCAACATCGTCTTGTTCATTGCGCCGCCCTCCGCTCGCGCTCCGCGCGCACAGTATCCACGAAGATGTCTTCGAGCGAGATCGGCAGAACCTCCGGGCTTTTGACGCCGCGCTCGGCGAGCGCGCTGATGGTCTCGTCGCCGAAGCCGCGGATGGTCAAGACCTGCTCGTGCCGCCCGTTCTCCACGCCGAGCAGGCCGGGCAGGCCCGCCACTTCGGGCCGCGTGCCGTTCGTCGCGTAGCGCACGCGCTTATATGAAGCCTTGATCTCTTCGATGGAGTTGACGAGGAGCAGCTCGCCGTCGTTGATGATGCCGACGTAGTCAGCGACGCGCTCGACCTCCTCGACGATGTGCGAAGAGAAGAGGACGGTCTTTCCCTCGTCGCTGATCTCGGCGACGATGTTCTCGATGAAGTCGCGTCGCACTATCGGGTCGAGGCCGGAGGTCGGCTCGTCCAGAATGATGAGTTCGGGGTTGTACGAGAGCGCGAGCAGAAGGCAGAGGCGCGCGCGGTTGCCGCGCGAGAGCTGTCGAACCTTCTTCTCCGGCGGGAGGCTGAAGCGTGTGAGGAGGTCGGCGGCCTTGCGGTCGTCCCAGGTGTCGTGGAACGCGCGCGTGAACTGGATGCTCTCGGCGACCGTCATCCACTCGTAGAGGTATCGGTTCTCCGAGACGTATGCGACGCGGCGTCGAATCTCGACGAGGTCTTCTGCGAGCGTGCGGCCCAGCACGCTGATGCGCCCGGAGGTGGGCCGGAGGTGGCCGACGATCATCTTGATGACCGTTGACTTCCCTGCCCCGTTCACGCCGAGCAGGCCGAAGACCGTGCCCCGCGGCACGCGCAAGGATACGTCCCTCACGGCCTCGAACTTCCCGAACATGCGTCCGAGGTTCTCGGTCTCGACGGCGAAATCGTCCGGCCCGTGTTCAAAGTTAAAATTCATGGCCCAGCCTTAAACTCCGACGCTTGCCTTCAATCTCTAACTTCGCTGCTTTCAGTCTCTCGCTTCCCTGGTCTTCGACGGCTCACTTGCCGACCGTCTCGCCCTTGCGCGCCGCCATGATCTTTTCGAGCGCCGCGTCGAAAGCCTCGCGCATCTCGTCCTCGCCGAGACCGAGGTGCACGCCCTCAATCAACGCCTTCTCAAGGTGCTGCCCCGCGGCCCTGAGCCGCTCCCTCTTCGGCATCCCCGCGCCCTGCCCCGAAACGAACGTGCCGTGCCCCTGCCGCTTGTAGATGACGCCCTCGATTTCGAGGTCGAGGTAGGCGCGCGCCACCGTGTTCGGGTTCA
>JALZHC010000246.1 GCA_030914105.1 Acidobacteriota bacterium | reverse complement strand
CGTGTTGAACCTGCCGCATGCCGAGGTGCGTGCCGAGGTAGACACGGTAGGAGTTGGCGAGGACTTTGAGCGCGCTGAGGTCGCCGACGGCGACCACGTCGAACAGTCCGTCGTCGAGCAGGGCCGCGGGCGCGATCTTCATCCCGCCGCCGAAATAGCGCGCGTTCGCGATGCAGAAGTTCGTGACCGTGAGCTGCGACTCGGCGCGGGCGTCGAGCGCGACGCGCACCGCGGGCTTCTCGAAGGCGAGCGTTGATTGAATGGCCGCGAGCGCGAACGAGAGCTTGCCGCCGAGCACGCGCGAAGCGCCCGCCGTCAGCCCCGCACGCTCCTTCACGCGCCGAATCACCTCGCCGCCCATGCCGAACGAGGCGACGTTCAGAAAGAACCTCGTCTCTTCTTCCGCGCCGCCGCCCGTCAACTCTCCGCCGCTGCTCGTCAACTCTCCGACGCCGTCCGTGAGCTGCCTGCGGTCACTCTTGAACGCGACCCTGCCGGCGTCTACCGCGCGCGTTAAGCCCTCGCGGAGCGCGAGCGCGGCGTCGGCTGTTCGCAGAGGCATCCTGATCGTGCGCCGGAAGTCGCCGCCCGTGCCGCTCGGCAGCACGCCGAGTTCCGACGGTGCGCCCGCGCGCAGGATGCCGCCCGCGACCTCGTTGACGGTGCCGTCGCCTCCGCAGGCGATGAGAAGCCTGCGGCCCGCGCGCGCCTCGCGCTCGGCGATCTCGACGGCCTCGCCGCCCTGCTTCGTGAACGCGACTTCAAACGGCCCGAAGTGGCGGCGCACCTCGCTCGCCATGCCCGGCCACGCCGCGCCCGTCGCGCCGCCTGCCGACGCCGGGTTGACGATGATGAGAGGTAGCGGAGACATTTTCGATCTCTGATTTTGCGCCCCGGATAACGTTCAGAATTGTGCCGCAGGCGGCCACGCGGCTTTGCCGACCATCAAGCCTGTGACCAACGCCGTCAGCGCGGAGGCCAACGCGACGAGAAACGCCCAGCCCGTACCGCTCAGGCGACCCCGCGCACGCAAACCTTTCTCCGGCTTTCGCTCGAAAAAGAGAAGCGCCAGCGCAAGCAGGAAGGCCGACAAGGCGAGACAGTAAACCCTCTGAATCAGGATTCGCGTCAGGTGGCCGCCGCCGTCCGACAGGTCGGAAGGAGTCCAGAGCTGGTACAGGGCGGGGTTATAAAGCGGGTGGTTGTAGCCCTGACTGATTAGATAATAGATTCCGCCGACGACGGCGAGGCTCAACGCGTAGGTCAGGTACTTATCGCGCAGGAGGACGTTTAAGGCGACGGACGCGGCAATCATAAAGACTTCGGTCGGGACTAAAATCAACGCGTAGGTCGCGAGATAGGTTTGCAGTTCGAGCGGCGCGTGCCCCTTGTAAATCTGCAACCCGACGGCGGTCAGTGTGACCAGCGCCGACAGGCCGCTTGAGAGTAGAAGCGTGGCCGAAAACTTCGAGAGCAGCAAGACGAAGTTCGGAGCGGGCGCGCTCCACAACAGAGGCTCGACTCTCAATTCGCGGTCGCGGTGTATCGCCTCGCCCGCGTAGAAGAGGGCGATGCCGAAAAGAAATAGGAGGAGCACGTTCGCCGCGCTGGCCGCGTAGCCCGCCGAGTACGAGACTCCGGGGGCGCTTTTATAACCGGCCAACTCCAGGCCGCACATGAAGACGACGAGCGGCGCGACCACGACCAGACCGCGCTCGGCGCGCAGCAGGCGAAACTCGGCTCCCAACGCCGCCTTGAATTGTTCGAAGCCCGCGCGCCAGCCTCGCGTGAGGAGGTTGACCCGCGGAAGCGCGGCATGTTGCGCCGGCACTGTGCCGGCAGCCTGACGTGTGCGCGAAGGGCCGGCGCTTTCCACTTCGCTGTGAAGCCTCTCGCCTTCCGCTTCGCCGTGAAGGCTCTCGCTTTCCGCTTCGCCGTACAGTCTCTCCGGCTTCGGCGTGAGGTCGAGAATTGAAGTCTGTTCGCGTCGCGCGCCCGCCCCGGCCCGCTCGGTGGTCGAAAAGCGCAGGTAGAGTATCGTCAGGCAGAGGAGCGAGACGGCGACCATCAGGAGGCGGTTGGCGATCATGCCGCCGTCATAGCCGACGGCGACGTGGTTCAGCCAGTCGGCGCTGCGCTGCCAGGCATCGTAGCCGCCATTGAACAACAGCGGGTCGAGAACAACTCGCCAGCGCAACGGCAGTCCTTTGATTGTCTCCTGCCACGCGATGTAGAGGAAATAAGAGGCGAGCACCAACCCGTAAACGATTTTGACGTTGCGTGTGAGCGTGCCGACGGTAAAACAGACCGCCGCGATGGCGAGACTCGACAAGACGACGAAAAAGAAGAAGTGCTGAAAGTAAGGAAGCACTCGCGGCGGCAAAACTATCATGCCCTTTGTGCTGAAAGCCTGAAGCAGCAGCAGCGTCAATGCGAAACAGGCCTGACAACAGACCAGCACGAAGAAGTTGCCGAAAAATTTTCCTAACAGATACTCGGCGCGGCTGATGGGCTTTGAAAAAATGAGCGGGTCAACCCCGATGCGAAAATCTCTGACCACAGGGTCGCCCATCATCAAGGCGATGAAGAGGGGCAGCCCCGTAATGAAAGAGAAGGCTTTGAAGTTCCTGACAATATAAAACTCGCTGTTCGTGGCCCAGCCGTTGGGGACGGCGGCCCCCCAGCCCCACCACATGACGGCGTTCGCGCTGAAGATGATCGCCAGCGCGTAAGGGGCGGCGCGCTTCAGGTTGAACAACACCTCGTTCTGAAAGACGGCGGCGAACGGGGTCGAGATGGCGCTCCTCAATTGAGACTCTCCGGTTGACTGACGAGACTGAAGTAGTAATCTTCCAGGGTTGGGGCCGCCGGGTCGAACTCCTCACGGGGCCGCCCCGCCTGCGAAAACACTCTGACGCGTACACGCCCTTCAAACATCTGCGTGGAGATGACCTTGAAGTGCGCCCTCAGGGCCGAAACCTTTTCGCGCGGCACCGCGGCCTCCCAGATGGCGTCGGCAATCCGCGACAGGGCCGCGCGCGGGGTGCAGAAGGCGAGGATTTCGCCGCGCCGGATGATCGCCATTCGGGCGCAGAGGTTGGAGACATCCGAGACGATGTGGGTTGAGAGAAGGACAATCGTCTCCTCGCCGGCGATCTCGGAGAGCAGGTTATGAAAGCGGTTTCGCTCTTCGGGGTCTAACCCGGCGGTCGGCTCGTCAACGATAATCAGACGGGGCCGCCCGATGAGCGCCTGCGCTATCCCTAAGCGCTGTCGCATACCGCCGGAAAAGCCGCCGACCGTCTGCCTGCGCGCGTGCGAAAGGTTGACCCTTTCGAGCAGCGCGCCCGTCAAAGCAGCACGCTCTTTTCCGTCGGCCACGCCTTTCAGCCTCGCGAAATAGTCGAGCGTCTGCTCGGCTGTGAGGGTCGGGTAGAGTCCGAACTCCTGCGGCAAGTATCCGAGCATTCTGCGGGCCGCCATCTTCTGACCGATGAAGTCTACGCCGTTGACGCCGACCTCGCCGGAGTCGGGTTCGAGCAGGGTTGCGAGTATCTTCATCAAGGTCGTCTTGCCCGCCCCGTTCGGGCCGAGCAGGCCGAACACCCCGGCGGAGACTTCGAGGTCAATCCCCTTCAGCGCCTGAACCCCGCCCGCGTAGGTTTTCTTCAGCCCCCTGATTTCGAGCATCACTCTTCTCCGGTTTCGCTTTCATGAACTCGCGCGGGACGCACCCGTGGCGTCGGCGAGCGCGTCACGTTTGGCTTCGAGCGCGCGCGAGGCGCGATCCTCTTCGCCGAGTTCGGCGATCTTCGACATGCAGAAGTCTGCGATCTCCTTGTAGGTGCGAACCGAGTCGCGCCGCTCGTAGAACTCTGAGAAGTCGAGCGCGGGGCCGAAGCGGATGCGGACGGGTTCGCCGCCGCGCCAGTTGCCCGTGACCTGGCGCGCGAGGTCGTTGCCCAGGCCCGCGATGAAGACCGGCAGAACTTGCGGGCGCGCGTCTTTGATGAGCTTGCCGACGCCGGGCTGCGGTCGGAGGTATGAGTACGGGTCGTCGCCCTTGTTGCGCGTGCCTTCGGGGTGGAAGCCGATGACGTTGCCCGCGCCCTCGCGGCACAGGTGCGCGAGCAGTCGCATCGAGAACTTGTCGAACTCGCGCTTCTCAACCTTTGGGTTCTCGCCGCCCGCGAAGAAGGGCGGGAACATAGACCACCAGCCCATAATGAGGTTGACGAAGAGTCCGCCCACCGTGTCGTAGAAGAAGCGACCGCGCACGGGGAAGAAGAGCTGTTTGCGCCAGCGCGTCCGCCGGAAGAGCACGGTCGAGACGACGTACATGTCGAAGAAGGAGCGGTGGTTTGCGACGAGCAGGAGCGGGCGCTCGTGGCTCGCGGACTCGACGTGTTCGAGTCCGTAGACGCGCATCAGGTTGTAGGTCGAGAGGTGAATCCAGCCCGCGCCCAGCGTGCTCTGGCAGAAAGTCCAGAAGCGTTTCCAAGCACCCCGGTTCATCCGCCGCACGAGGCGGAACGCGAAGCGCTCGAACCGAGAGAGCACCGCCAGCTCTTCAGCCGTCGGCCCGTCTGCCGCCCCCATCTGTTCTTTCTCTTCCGCCATCCCGAAGGTGAAAGGCTCAAGCGCTTAACAGCATGCACCGTTTCACCTCCCCGCCACAAGTGCGGAAACATCGGCCCGGCCCTTTTAAACCGCGCTCAAAACGGGCGCATGAGATTCCTTAGTAAGGCCCAGACGGCGCTCAGGATGCCCGGCAAGAACAGTATGAGGAGCGCCAGCAAAACATCTTGGAACGTCTGAGGAAATCCGAGCAGGATGTAGACGAACGCGGCCCACAAGCCGACACCCACGGCGACGCTCACGACGGTGCTGAGACGGCTTCGTGGTTTCTTCGTCTGCGCGCCCGCCTGCCCGCGCGCGACACCTTGCGCCTTCTCCATCGCCAGGTCGAGCAAGCCGTCTTCGCCGAGGGTGCCGACCATCCGGTCGTAGTCCGCCTGACCGACCTGCTCACGAATCTGGCTCAACAACTGCCGCCTCACGTCGTAGGGGAGTTCCGCGGCCCTCATCGCCGCCTCCTTTCGACTCGATGTGCGTCGGCGTCGCGCGCGAGGTCGCTCGGCGCAGCTCAGTCAATCGAGAAATACTTCGCCTCCTCGTGGTGGACGATGATGGCGGAGGTGGACTGTTCGGGCACGAGTTGGAACTCTTCGCTCAGCTCGACATCAATGCGCGCCGGCGAGAGCAGCTCGAAGAGCTTCGTCTGGTCTTCGAGGTTCGGGCAGGCGGGGTAGCCGAAGCTGAAGCGCGAGCCCTGGTAGCCTTGATGAAAGAGCTTGGCGAGTTCTTTCGCGTCGCGGTCGGCTATCCCCAGCTCCTCGCGGACGCGCTTGTGCCAGAGTTCGGCGAGCGCCTCGGCTGACTCGACCGAGAGGCCGTGGAAGTAGAGGTAGTCCGAGTAATTGTCCGTGCGGAAAAGCTCCTGCGCGTACTCTGACGCGCGCCGCCCGACCGTGACGAGGTGGAAGGCGACCACGTCCACACGCCCCGACTCGCGCGACGCGAAGAAGTCGGCGAGGCAGAGCCGACGCCCGGCGGGCTGCCGCGGGAAAGTGAAGCGCACGCGCTCGGTTCGCTCGTCGTCCTGGTAGACGATTAAGTCGTTACCCTCGGACTGGCACGGGAAGTAGCCGTAGACGACGCGCGGCGTGAGCAGGCGTTCGCGCTCCGAGCGTCGTTTCAGCTCGTCGTAGACGGGCCGGACTTTCTCGGCGACGAAGGCGCGGTACTCTTCCTGGCTTCGCTTCCCCTGCTTGAACTGCCACTGGCCTTTGAAGAGCGCCGTCTCGTTGACGAAGGCGAACACGTCTTCGAGCGGGATGTCGGCGACGACGCGCGAGCCGTAGAAGGGCGCACGCGGGATCGCGGCGCGTGGGTTCACGTCCGAGCGCGTCGTGTCGTTCGTGTCGGCGGCGCTCGCTCGCTCGGCG
>JALZHC010000835.1 GCA_030914105.1 Acidobacteriota bacterium | reverse complement strand
GACGAAGAGTTGCTGCGCGAGTGTGAGGTCGAGACCTTCCGTTCGGGCGGCCCCGGCGGGCAGCACGTCAACAAGGTGGAGACGGGAGTCCGCCTCCGTCACGTGCCCACGGGCATTGTTGTCTCATGCCGCGAACAGCGCAGCCAGCACCGCAACAAGATGACCTGCCTGTCGAAGCTCCGCGCGGAGTTCGCGCGGCGCAGCCGCCGTCCCGCCAAACGAATCCCGACGCGCCGCACGCGCGCCGCACGCGAGCGCACTCTCGAAGAGAAGTCGCGCCGCTCGCGCGTCAAGCGCCTGCGCTCGAAGCCGCGCGCGGACGATTGATGATAGTTTCGCCTGCCGTTCTCAATCACCCAGCGCGCCGTCACGCAGAAGTGGCCGCCCGGCGAGCGAGGTGCGGAAGCCGTAGACGGCCAGCGCCGTCGTGACCGAGAGGGCGAAGACAGTAGCGCCCGCGTACCAGACGGTGAAGTCGGAGGTGTAGGGGTAGAAGAGGCACATGAAGAAGACGAACTGCGCGACGGTGAGCGAGAGCAGCCCGAAGCGCGCCGCGACGAAGACGTAGCCGGTCGCCGTCGCCACCGCGACGGGCACGATGATCTCGGCGGGGTTGCCGGGGACGAAGGCTTGCATGGTCAGGAAGACGACGGCCATCAGCCACACGGCGATGACGCCCCGCCGCTCCCCACGCAGCGCGAGCGACACCAACAGGAGCAGGAAGCTGAAGCCGAGGCCGTGCAGGAACGACATCCCGATGTCGAGGTCGAGGAAGTTGGGCGCGATGCCGCGGACGCCGAGCAGCGACCAGAATGCCGCCGCGCTCACGTCGGGCGGGTAGTTGAGCATCCTGCCCGCGACCTCCGCGACCCAGTCTGAAAGCTTCATCCAGATGCCGAGCAGCACGCCGACGAGCACGTCGCGCCCGACCAGAGGGTCTCTGTAAGCGCCGGCGAGCAGGCGGCTCCAGGAGATGATCCGGTGCGGCGCGCGGCGGCGCAGGTGCGGCTCAAGCGCCATGTACATGAGCCACATCATCGCGGGGAAGAAGAGCGACTTCGAGACCACGAGGAAGAGAACCCACAGCTCGCCGCCGAAGGTCGAGACGTGGCTCGCGCCGATGAGTTCGCCCGTCAGGTTCGCGACGAAGATGAAGAGCGCAAGCCGGAACGCGCCCTTGCGGTCGCCTCGCCCCAGACGCATGTTGCGCCTCGCCATCCAGGCCGCGCCCAGCAGCACTGCCAGGAAGAGTCCGAAGACGAATATCAGAAGCCTCTTCTTCGTCGGCTCCGTCTCGAAAGGCTGCATCCGATACGGCTTATCCCACGGCGCGACGAGCTGGAAGTAGACGGGGCGGCCACGGTAGCCCGCGGCCTCGACGCGCAGAGGCGTACCAGGCTGCAAGGGGAAGACGCCCTCCCAAGCGGCGCGCGCATCGGCGTAAGTGGGCGGCGTCCAGCGCGGCTCGGTCGGCTTGAACTTCGAGATGTCGAGGCCGGCTTCTTTGAAGAGCGCGGCCCAGTCGGGCTGCGCGTTGTTGCCGCCGTTATCCGTCTGCGCGTTGTTGCCGCCAGCAGCGGGCTGCGCGCCCGCGCTGCCGCCTGCGTCGTGCTGCGCGCCCGTGTTGTCGCTCGCGTCCACTTGCGGCGGCGAGACTTCCAACTCGATCAGGCGACCGAGCGTGTCGAGCCGCACGTCGGCCATGCCGGAGGCGTTGAGCGGCGGCGGGTCTGTCTCGCTGACGCGCGGCACGCCCTGCGGCTCAAGCGGTCGCGGCCCCTGCCGGTGCCAGAAGTAGAGGAGCGCGGGCTGGCCTGTCTTCAAGCTCTCCCAGCGGGAGCGTGATTGGTCGTGCTGCCGGACGTAGCGGTAAAACTCTTCGTCCGCGCCGAAGCCGTAGGCTGTGTCGGCGGGCGCGTCCGCGTAGCCGAGGCTGGCGACGATTGAGCGCGCGCGCTCGGCGAGCACTTCGGGCGACTTCGTCAGCGGAACCTGACGCAGCGCCGAGACCTGCCCCGATAGCAGGACGAGGAGCGAAAGGCTTGCGAGCGCCGCCGCCAGAACTGCCGCGGCGACCGGCGGACGCAGCGCGCCTTCTGCGGGCGCGGCGGCGACCATCTCAGGCGTCGGCGTCTCGCCGGCGGCGAGCGCGGCGGCGAGCGGGTCTCCGCCGGGCAGGGCCGCCGCGACGCTGAGCGCAGTGGCCGGGCGCTTGCGCGGGTCTCTGTCGAGGCAGCGCCAGATGATTCGCTCGATGAGCGGGTCGAGGTCTGGAACAAACTCCGAAGGGCTTGTGGGCGTCGAGTCGCTGCGGCGCAGGCGCAGCATCTCCGCGAGCGTCGAAGCCTCGAAGGCGCGTCGGCCCGTGAACAGCTCGTAGAGGACGAGGCCGAGTGAATAGATGTCGCTCTGCGCCGTCAGCTCGCGCCCCGCGAGCTGCTCCGGCGACATGTAGCCGGGCGTGCCGGCCAGCGCCTCGCCCGTGCGC
>JALZHC010000245.1 GCA_030914105.1 Acidobacteriota bacterium | reverse complement strand
GTGAAGGATGAAGTGAAAGCAGAGATGCCTTCACTTCATCCTTCACCTTGCGGCCTTCATCCTTGCTCTTTACGGTTGGCCGAAGCGCTGCCGGTACTCAATCGAGGTGATAAAGGCCTTGACCATCTCGGCCTGCACGAAGTCGCCGTGGAACTGGTTGAGCTTCTGGAGCCAGAAGTCGTAGCCCGTGTAGTCGGTGTCCTGCGCGTCGTCGGGGTTGCGGCGCAGGTAGCCGAAGAACTGCATCAACACGAAGGCTCGGTTCTTCTCCTGCGCGTTGAGCACAGGGTTCTCGGCGATTGAGCGCAGCACGGAGGCGCGCGCGGCGGGCGTGTCGCTCGTCGTGAGTTGGGAGACGAGCTGGTCGCGCTCTGCTTGCGTGAGCACCGAGCCCGCGTTCGCGTTGAGCTTGTCGACGTACTGCGCGGGGGCGAGCGACAGCAGGCCCGTGTTCCGGAACGTCTGCCTGGAGACGAACTCAAGGACGAAGGCGTTCTTGTTGTCTTCGAGCTGCTGCTGCCAGTTGCCCACGCCGACGATGACCTGCGTGGGCGTGCTCCCGATCTCCTGCGTGTCGCGCAGGAACTCACGCAGGCGCACGACCGGAACCTTGAGCGTGTGCTGGCTGGGGAAGTTGGAGCTACCGTCGGCGTCGCCGAAGGCAGTCTTATAGATTCTCTCGACGAGGTAGCCCGTGTCCTGGAACTCAATCGAGAGGAAGAAGGCGGCGCTGGTGTCCACCCGCTTGACGGCTGTGCAGTTTGAGTCCGTCCCGCACGACGTGATGCCGCCCGTCCAGAAGTTGAGGCCCGACTGGTCGGCCTCTCGGTTGAGGAAGTCGTGGTAGTGCTGGCGGACGAAGAAAGAGGGGTCGTCGACGGGGTTGCCGGCAGACTCCGGCTGGTCGTCCGTAATCTGGAGCGTGGCCGACGCCTGCGTGCCGAGGACGAAGCCGACGGGGTTCGAGAGGCGCAGCGAGAGCGTCTCGGTGCCTTCCGCGTAAGAGTCGTCGTTGACGAGCACGTTGAAGCTCTTCTGCGTTTCGTTCGGCGCGAAGTTGAGAGTGCCCGCCGCGCGCGTGTAGTCGCAGCGCTCAAGGGCGAGGCCGGTGACGGAGGAGCAGGGGACTGCGACCGAAGGCGTGCTGCCGTCGTCGGTCGCGTAGTCAACGCTGGCGGCGCTCGTAGTGTCGCCCATGCGGTGGACGGTGATCGAGACGGAGCCGTCGCGCTCGCCGACGGTGTAAGTGGCCTGCGTGAACTCGACGCCGCTTTGCACCGTCAGCCCGATCCCGTTGGTGGAGGAGAAGAAGTTCGCGTCGCCGGAGTAGTTAACTCTGAGGCCGTGAGAGCCGGCGGTGAGGCCCGAAGTCTTGATGGAGGCCCCGCAAGAATTCCTAAGCCCGCCGCTACTACAAGTAACCGGGCCGCCCACGTCTTTGCCGTCCACCTGGAACTGCACAGACCCTCCCGGCACGGCTGTGGGTGATGAGAACGACAGCCTGTCAATTTGGATAAACGCGCCGAGCGTCACCTCCTGACCGGCGATGGAAGGGTTCGGGGAGACGGACGGGAAGATGATCACCGATGCCTTAAAGATCGTGAAAGACTGGGTGACGCTGGCGGCGGCGTTGTAGTTGCTGTCGCCGGCCTGCGAGGCCGTGACCGAGCAGGAGCCTGCGCCGGTGAGGTGCACCAGGTTGATGTTGTTGCTGTTGACGATTGTGCAGTTGCCCTGTGTGCTGAAGGTCACGGGGTTGCCGGACGCGCCGCCCGTCGCGTCCACGCCGAAGTCGAGTTCCCCGAAGTTATGGTTACCTAGAGGGCCGAAGGTGATCGTCTGCGAAGCCTTGGCGATTGTGAAGGACTGTGCGACATCGGGCGCGGCCTTGTAGTTGGTGTTGCCGGGTTGCGACGCGGTGATGGTGCATGTGCCCGCGCCGGTGATGTGGACGGTCGAGCCGTTCACGGTGCAGTTGCCCGTCGCGGAGAAGCCGACCGGGAGGCCGGAGCTCGCGTTGGCGGAGACGGAGAAATCCGGGTCGCCGAAGGTCTTGCCGGAGAGAACGCCGAAGCTGATCGTCTGGTCGGCCCTGTTGACTGTCAGCGTCCCTGTGCCGTTGCTGGCTGCGATGGTCAGCTCGCCCGCGAAGCTGGCTCCGACGGGATACGTGCCGGCGTTGAGGCCTGAGAGGCTGACGCCCGCGAGTGTAGCGACGCCGTTTGAGTCGGTCGTCGGGCAGGCGGGCGTGCTGCCCGTGCCGCAGACCGCCGCGCCGTTCAGAGTGAAGCTGACGGTCTTGCCGCTCAAGGGAGTGCTGCCGGATTTGAGCAGCGTCGCCGTCAGGGTCGCCGTCGAGTTGAAGACGCCGCTGCCGGAGACGTTGGAAATCGAGGAGGGCGCGGGCGTGGCGCAGGGCGCGGGCGTGAAGTTTGCGGGCGTGAGCAGGAAGGCGTGCGGCTGGCTCGAAGGGTTGAGGCCGTAGCCGACGATCTGCCCGCTGTCGTTAATCGAGCGCGCTTCCTGAAGCGTCCAGCCGGAGCCGCTCGTCAGAGTGTTGAGGTCTTGCATGTCGCCGGGGTCGGCGACGCGGTCGCCGTCGGCGTCGTGCCAGATGAAGGCGTGGCTCGCGCCGCCTGTGACTTCCGAAGAGCCGACGGCGTCGCCGGAGGCGTTAATGTCGTAGGCGATGCTGTTGCTGCCGCCGGTCAGCGTGCCGAGGTCGGTCTTGTTGCCGGTGTCTGGGAACCAGATGAAGGCGCGGGAGGAAGAACCGGAGGCGGACACGTCGGAGTTTCCAACCACCAATCCGGCTTCGTTGATTCCGTTCGCGAAGCTGTTCCTGCCGCCGAGCGTGCCGAGGTCGGTCAGCGTGCCGTGGCTCAGGCGATAAGCGTGCGCAGCGACGGAGGCCGTCAGCGCCACGCCGACGATCTGGCCGTCGTTGTTGATGGCGTAGGCGCGAAACGGCGTGAGACCGTTGGAGGGCGCGATGGCCTGCATCCCGGTCGCCTGGCTCCAGATGAAGGCGTGCTCGCTGCCGTTGATATCCTCCGACAAGCCGACCACCTGCGAGGAGTCGTTGATGCCGTAAGCCTGCGATAAGGAGTCACCGGACAGCGTGCCCAGGTCTTTCATCTCGCCGGGGTCGGAGAGGTGATTGCCGTTGTCGTCGTGCCAGATGAAGGCGTGCCGGTCGTCCGACGCGTTATAGGAGTCGCCGACGGCGACGGCGAAGCCGTTCAGGGCGAAGGCCGTGGCGTTGCTGCCGCCGAGCGTGCCCATGTCGATGACGGGCGACGGCGTCGGCTGCGGCTGCTGGCTGTCGTCCCAGAGGACTGGATGGCGTGGGGTGGACGAGTCGTTCTGGTTCAGGATGGAGACGCCGGCAATCCTGCCACAGCCGTCCAGTGCGTAGGCGACGCTCTTCTGGTCGCCGTTGAGCACGCCGAGGTCTGTGACGGTGTAGCTGCTCGCAGCTCTGGCGCGACCGCGCCGCACGGGGGCGAACGCGACGAGCGCCAACGCGACCAGACACACGAGCGCAGTCTGCCACTTTCTGAAACGCATCGAAAACTCTTTCAAGTGTAGCTCAAAGGTTTATTAAGGAGACGAGGACGGAACGGACGGCCAGGCGACCACCCGCCGTTCAACGCCAGAACTGACGGCGTCGGACGAACAAAGACTTTAAAGGCGGCCCGGATACAAGTCAAACGAAATCGGGGGGAGAGAGGGAAGGGCGCGAGGGCAAGTCCCATGGCTTATGCGATCTTGAGCTTAAAGCGTCAAAACCTCAACGCAGAGGCGCAGAGGACGCGGAGACTCGCAGAGGCTTGTGAGTCTAGGTTGTAGACTTTAAGATTTCAAACTCCAACTTGAAATCTGCCTTCCTCTGCGCCCCCTCCGCGTCCTCTGCGCCTCTGCGTTGAACGCTTCGCCATCTATGCTCAAGGTTGAAGGTCACCCCGCCAACGACCCTCCAATGTCTCAACCCTTAACCGCGCTGATCGCCTCGTCGAAGATTTCGAGGGCCACGTCTACATGCTCGCGCGTGAGGATGAGCGGGGGCGACCAGCGGATCGTGTTGTAGCCCGCGCCGAGGATGATGAGGCCGCGCCGGTAGCATTCGACCTCGACGCGGTCGCGCAGGTCGGGCGCGGGCGCTAGGCTGGCGCGGTCTGTGACGAACTCGACGCCGAGCATCATGCCGAAGCCGCGCACGTCGCCGATGCATTCGTGCTTCGCCGCGAGCCGTTGCAGTCCTTCTTGCAGGTACGCGCCGACCGAGGCCGAGTTGGCGATGAGTTCGCGCTCCAGAAGCTCGATGGTCTTCAGGGCTGCCGCGATGGCGACGGGGTTGCCGCCGAAGGTCGAAGCGTGCGCGCCCGGCAGCCAGTTCATCAAATCGGCCCGCGCCACGCACGCGCCCATCGGCACGCCCGACGCGATGCCCTTCGCCAGCGTGATGATGTCGGGCTTCAGGCCGTAGTGCTCGCACGCGAACATCTTGCCGGTGCGTCCCATGCCGGACTGCACCTCGTCGACGATGAGCAGGATTCCCTCGCGGTCGCAGATGCGCCGCAACCCTTCGAGAAACTCCTTCGGCGCGGGCACGTAGCCGCCCTCGCCCTGCACGGCTTCGACGACAATGGCGGCGACCTCTTCCGCAGGCGTCGTCGTTTTGAACAGGCGGTTCTCGATCCAGTCGAGGACGGCTGCTGAGGCCGTCGGCCCGTCGGTGCGCTCGCCCGTGAAGGGGTGACGGAAAGCGTTCGGGTAGGGGACGTGAACCACGTCGAGCAGTTGGCGCTTGAAGCCGCGGCGCTGCGCGACCTTCGAGGAGGTGAGCGAAAGGCTGCCGAGCGTGCGACCGTGGAAGCTGTTGAAGAAGGCGATGAACTTCTCGCGTCCGGTGGCGTGGATGGCGAGCTTCAAAGCCGTCTCGACCGCCTCGGTGCCGCTGTTGGCGAAGTGCGTCTTCGTCGGCGTGGGGACGGGCACAATCTCTTCGAGCTTGCGCGCGAGGTCGGGCATGTGTCGGTAGTAGAAGTCGGTGCCGCACATGTGTATGAGGCGCGCGGCCTGCTCTTGAATGGCGCGGACGACTTCCGGGTGGCAGTGGCCCGTCGAGCAGACGGCGACGCCCGCGTTGCAGTCGAGGAAAGTGTTGCCGTCAACGTCCTCGACCCAGACTCCTTCGGCGCGGTCAACAACGAGCTGGTAGGCGGGGCGCGGATAAGAGGGCGTGACCCAGCGCGCGTCCGCCGCGACGATCTCCCTGGCCTTCGGGCCGGGCAGCTCCGTCCTGATCTCCGGCCTCTTCGTGGGAGCGGATACTGACATAGGCTTTCTCCTTACATGGGCTGCGAGGTCGTTAATTGTCTTGAACGGAAACGCGACCTATGGAAGGGAGAGTGGCTAGTCCGCGAAGAGGTCTGCGCGGGAGTCGAGCGGGCGCGTGTGCAGCGTGCAAGTCTGACTCATGGGTTTTCTAAAATATACTCACAACGCCGCCGGAGGGCAATGGCGGAAGGATGAGGAATACTAGACAGTAGACAGTAGCCAGGAGCCAGTAGGAAGCATCTATCTTTATGCTGGCTACTGACTACTGTCTACTGCTTTCCCTTCATCTTTCACCTTGCGGCCTTCATCCTTATCTTAACCCGCGCGCGTGCCCGTGTAGCGGATGGACGGCGCGATGGGCAGCTTGACCTTGATGGTTCCGTCTATCGAGTTCTCGGCGACCTGACCCGTAATGCTGGCCGCGTAGGGCTTGCCCTGAAACTCCATCGAGACCGTCGCCTCGAAGCCGTCGTTCTGCGTCGTCAGCCCTTCGAGCGGCGAGACGCCGAGGCGCGAGTTTATCCTGCCGCTCAGGGCACCGCCTGCGGCCTCGAACGTGAGCGTCGCCGGGTGCTTGCCGAAGGGCGTCGCGACTTCCAGATTCCATGTTCCTACCAGATTCACTTTAGTTCTCCCTGTCAATAAGCTGTACAGTACCGCGAGCGGTAG
>JALZHC010000834.1 GCA_030914105.1 Acidobacteriota bacterium | reverse complement strand
CCCTCGTCGCGGTCGAACTTCTGGAATGTGCCGAAGCTTCTGAGCAGTTGACCCTGCGGGCCATAGACGTGAAGTAAATGCCCGTTCGCAGGGGAGGCCACCAGAAGGTTGCCGTTGCTAAGAAACGCCAGCGAGTCGGCGGGGTAGGTCTTAAAATCTGCGGCTAAACGGCCCGCCGAATCCCATACGGCAACCTCTTGGCCCTTGATAACGCTGGCGCTGTAGCCGCGCGGCCCCCTGACGGTGCCTAGCGCCTTGCCGAGATGCGAGAGTCTGCCGAAGGGCCGGCTGGCGTAGGCGTTAACTTCGCCTGTCAGCCCGTCCTCCGTGTAAAGCGTCAGCCCGTCCTCGGAGGTGGAGATTGCGCTAATGGGGTGAGGTGTATCGAGAACGCCTGCCGGAGATTGAAGTGTAATGAGCGCGGGCTGTTGATGCGTCTTGGTGCGGTTTCCGTATGTGTCTAGTGAAAGGGCGAGCGCTCCTAGTAAGAATAAGGTTAACGGCAGGTACTTGCGTCTGAGGGCCATGAGTGTTCCTCCAGTGAGTTGAGTAATCAGTTAACCCCTTAGCATGTCGCCAGCTACCAGACACGGCATAAGCCGCGGGCGAGAATGGGGGCGACACGATTACAATTCAATCGTGGGGCCGGGGGTTGCGAATGGATGCGAGGTAAAAGGTTGCGGAAAATGCTACGCCGGGTGGGAGACGTAGCGAACTATTGACGACGCGCGGAACGTATACTCCCTTCCAAGTACCTTGTCAACTTTTTTCGCCGCCCACGCCGCTCATTGCCTCTTCGTCAAATTGTAATCGCGCAGGCGTCGGTAGAGCGTCGAGGGAGAGATGCCGAGCATCTCGGCGGTCTTGCCGCGGTGCCAGCCGGTCTGCTCTAAGGCGGCGAGAATCTGCTGGCGCTCGACCTCGCGCAAGGGCGGAGGCACGCCCGGCGCTTGCGCCGTCGCGGCTGCGCCCGCGGCGTCGGACGCGGACGCGGCGGGGCGGAAGGCGACCGCGGGGCTGACGATTTCCGGCGGCAGCTCTGCGGTCGTGACTCGCCCGTCGTTGGCGAGGAGCACGGCGCGTTCGAGCGTGTTGCGAAGCTGTCGGACGTTTCCCGGCCAGGAGTAAGACCTGAGCGCGGCGACGGCTTCGGGCGAAAGCTCCGGCGCGTTCGGGCCGGCGAGCTGCTTGAGCAGGTGGGCGGTGAGCGGCTCGATGTCTTCGGGCCGCTCGCGCAGAGGGGGCAGGTGAATCTGGAAGCTGTTGATGCGGTAGAGGAGGTCTGCGCGGAAGCGTCCGTCCGCCGTGACCTCGTTCACGTCGCGGTTCGTCGCCGCCACGACACGCACGTCAACCTGAACCTTGCGCACCGCGCCGACGCGGTAGAACGAGTTGGTCTCAATCGCTCGCAGCAGTTTCGATTGAAGCTGCGGCGGAAGCTCCGTCACCTCGTCCAGAAAGATCGTACCGTTGTCGGCCAGCTCCCAGAGGCCGAGCTTGCGCCCCTTCGCGCCGGAGAACGCGCCGGCCTCGTAGCCGAACAGCTCGGACTCCAAAAGCGACTCCTGAAACGCCGCGCAGTTCAAATCAATGAAGGAGCCTTCGGCGCGCAAACTGAGGCGGTGAATCGCGTTCGCCACAAGCTCTTTGCCCGTGCCCGACTCGCCGGTGATGAGCACTGAAGCGTCCGAAGGCGCGACGCGCTCGACCAGTCGCATCACCTCGCGCATCCCGTCCGAGACGAAGACGATTTCCGGCACCGCCGTCTGCCGCTCGACGAGCGTGCGCAGCCGCGCGTTGTCAACGCGAAGTCTTCTCTTCTCGGCTGCCTGCTTGACGAGCGCGTCAAGCTCGGCGATGCGGTAGGGCTTCGAGAGGTAATCGTAAGCGCCGAGCTTCATCGCCTCGATGGCCGACTCGACCGTGGCGTGGCCCGTGAGCATGATGACTTCGGGCGGGTTCGGGCGCTGGTGGACGCGGCGCAGAAGCTCCATGCCGTCCATGTTCGGCATCGAGATGTCGGAGAGCAGAACGTCAACGTTGCTCTCTTCGAGCAGTTTGAGTGCGGCCTCGCCGTCGGGCGCGACGCGCACTTCGTGGCCCATGCGCTGGAGTTCTTTTTGCAGGACGAGTCGGAGGTTGGATTCGTCTTCGGCGACGAGGATGCGTGCGGGCTGTCGGTTCTCGCTTCGGTTCTCGCTCAAGTCGGTCTCACTCTCCGTCCGAAGTTTTCGTCGCGGGCAGCGAAATGCGGAAGACCGTCCCGCGCCCGACGGTCGAGTCAACACTGATGCGACCGCCGTGCTCCGTAACAATACCATAACAGACGGCGAGTCCGAGACCGGTGCCGCGCCCGACCTCCTTGGTCGTGAAGAACGGGTCGAAGATGCGCTCGCGTATCTCCACGGGGATGCCCTGCCCCGTGTCGCGCACCTCGATGCAGACCTCGCCGCCCTCTTCCGCCTCGCCGCGCAGCGTCCGCAACGTGAGC
>JALZHC010000833.1:1292-2492 GCA_030914105.1 Acidobacteriota bacterium | reverse complement strand
GGTCGTCCGCGAGCAGCTGATGAAGATGCTCACCTGGCACGTGGGTGTGAAGACACGGTTCTTACGCGGCCCCGGCGGCCATGGGAAACATCTCAAGCAGTACCTTGAGCCGGCACTCTGGGCCATGCTTGAGAAAACCTATTCGGACGCCGGCTATGAGAATACCTGGGACGCCCTCCACGTGACGTGCGACCTGTTCAGAGTGGCGGCCAATCAGGTGGCGGAGCATTTCGGTTTTGACTACCCCAGCGGCGACGACGAGAAGGTCAGCGCCCACTTGAAACACGTGCGCTCCCTGCCCAAAGACGCGAAGGAGATTTATTGATTGGTCGATTAGAAATCGAAGCTCCCCTGCCCTCCTTCTTCAGCCCGTTCCTTCACGCCGACGGATTCTGACGTGGGTGCGCGCTCGCCGCGGCGGAGCGCGTTGACGAGGAGGTGCGCGCGGCGCGTCGGTTCGGGCTGGCGGTAGCCGCCGTCGCACGCAAGCGTCAACTCGACCGCGCCATCGAGGTCAATGAGGTGCCCGGCGGAGACGTAGATGGGCTGCACGCGCGTCTTCGTCCGAAGCGCCGCGCCGACGGTCTCGCCCGTCTTCGGGTCGACGAGCGGCGAGCGGCTGCCGCGCTCCTCGCCCGGCTCTTCGTAGCGGCCTATGAGGACGGATTTCGCGCAGCCGAGCGTCGGGCGGTTTATCAAAAGCCCGACGTGGCAGGCGATGCCGAAGCGTCGCGGGTGCGCGTAGCCCTGGCCGTCGAGCATGAGCGCGTCCGGCTCGGTCTTCAACTTCGCCCAGGCTTCCAAGACCGACGGCGTCTCGCGGAAAGAGAGGAGGCCCGGCACATATGGGAACTGCGTCTCGCTCACGACGCCCGACTCCTCGACCACTTCGAGCGTGGGCAGGCGCAGCACGACGATGCCCGCGTAGACGACGGGGTCGAACTTGTTGAAGCTGATGTCCGCGCCCGCGATGGTCTCGATCTTTTTCTTCAGCGGCGCGAGGCGCACCCGCCCGCGCAACTGCTTCTGCAACTCGACGGCCTCGCGCGGCGCGAGCGACCATTCGTGAAGTTGTTTGAACTCGGCCATGTGTGCTCCTAAGAACTGACGTGCGCGGCGAACTCGACCGTCGCGCTCGAACTTAGGCCCGCGTCCTTCTGTATGACGGAGTGGACGCGCCAGTGCTCGTCATCGCGCGTG
>JALZHC010000833.1:0-1282 GCA_030914105.1 Acidobacteriota bacterium | reverse complement strand
CGTATGAGCGATGCGCGCGAGCGAAGGATGCCGACGCGCTCCCACATCAGACGCCGCACGCGCTTGCGCACGGCCTCCGACGCCGCGCTCATCCGCCTCAAGTCTTCGCGCGAAGGCTCGCGCGTCCCGGCTTCGTCGTCGCCGCCGTCTGAGAGAGAGGAAGTATCGGCGGCGCGTGAGGCGTTCAGGCTTTGCGCGCGCGCGCGCGAGTCGGACAATCCTTGAGCGGCGGCGCGACCGGCGCGCGCGCCGAAGACCAGCCCTTCGAGCAGCGAATTTGAAGCGAGACGGTTCGCGCCGTGGACGCCCGTGCAGGCCACTTCGCCCGCGGCGTAGAGACCTGGGAGCGACGTGCGCCCTTCGAGGTCTGTGCGGACGCCGCCCATGATGTAGTGGGCGGCGGGGCTGACGGGGACGGGGTCGTGCGCGAGGTCGAGGCCGAAGCCGAGACAGGTCGAGTAGATTTTCGGGAAGCGTCGGCGGAGGTGTGCGGCGTCGAAGGCGGTCATGTCGAGGAAGACCGTGCGCGTCGCCGTGCGCTCCATCTCGGCGACGATTGAGCGCGTGACCACATCGCGCGGCGCGAGTTCCGCCGCCGGGTCGTAGCGCGGCATGAAGCGCTTGCCCGCGGCGTTGCGGAGCACGCCGCCCTCGCCGCGCAGCGCCTCGGAGAGCAGGAAGCGCGGCGCGCCCTCGACGTTGAGGGCCGTCGGATGGAACTGCACGAACTCCATATCCGAAAGCTCCGCGCCCGCGTCGAAGGCCATCGCCATGCCGTCGCCGGTCGCAACGCGCGGGTTCGTCGTGTGCAGATAGAGCGCGCCCGCGCCGCCCGACGCGAGCACCACGCCGCGCGCGTGCAAAGTCCGAGGCGCGCGCACGAGCGGGTCGAGGTAGCTGACGCCGACGACTCTTCCGTCAACAGTGATCAGGCTCTCGGTCTCGGCGTGCGCGAGGAAGGAGAGATGGCGCTCGCGCCCGGCGCGTGCGAGCAGCGCGCGGACTATCTCGCGGCCCGTCGCGTCGCCGTGCGCGTGCAGTATGCGCGGGCGCGAGTGCGCGGCCTCGCGCGTAAACATCAGGCGACCTCCTTCCCGGTCAAACTCCGCGCCCCACTCTATTAGCTCCGCGACGTAGCGCCGCCCGTCTTCGACCAGAATCTCGACCGCGCGCTCGTCGCACAGGCCCGCGCCCGCGCTGATGGTGTCCTCCTCGTGTAGCGACGCCTCGTCGTCCTCGGAGAGCGCGACGGCCACGCCGCCCTGCGCGTACTCGGTGTTCG
>JALZHC010000244.1 GCA_030914105.1 Acidobacteriota bacterium | reverse complement strand
GGACGAGAGGGCGCGCGGGGTCGCCGTCCGGCTCGCCGCCGTCGCCGAGCCCGGGGAGCGGGCTCTCTTGCTCTACCCGTCGAGCGTCGAATTCCCCTGCGCCTTCCTCGGCTGCCTCTACGCGGGGGTCGTCGCCGTGCCGGCCTACCCGCCGCGGCGCAATCGCTCCGCCGACAGGTTGCAGGCGATCATCAAGGATGCGGGAGCGCGCGTGGCGCTGACCACCGGCCAGACGCTCGCCGCTCTGGAGGGGCGCGGCAACGGCGTGTCCGAGATTCAAGGGTTGCAATTCGTCGCGACCGACGCGGAGCACGGGTTCGATTCAGACTCCTGGCGTCCGCTCTCCATTGAGCCGAGCAGGCTGGCCTTCCTGCAATACACGTCCGGTTCCACAGGGCTGCCCAAGGGAGTGATGGTCAGTCATGGGAACATCGTCGCGAACGTGGACGTGCTCCGCACGGCTGCGGCGAGCGTTCTTTCGCCCGCCGAGTTGATTCTCGCCAGTTGGCTGCCGCTGTTTCACGACATGGGGTTAATCGGCACCCTGATGTGGCCGCTGATAGAGGGCGGGAAGCTGGTCTCGATGGAGCCTGCGGCCTTCATTCAGAAGCCCGTGCGCTGGCTTTCCGCAATCTCGAAGTATCGCGCGACGGCATCTCCCGCGCCGAACTCAGGCTACGACCTCTGCATCCGGAAAGTGACCGCCGAGCAGAAGCAGAGCCTTGACTTGAGCTGCTGGCGGGTCGCCTTCAACGGGTCGGAGCCTTTGCGCCACGAAACGGTCGAAGGCTTCGCGTCGGCTTTTCAGCCGTGCGGTTTCCGGCCCGAGACGATGTACCCGTGCTACGGCCTGGCGGAGGCGACGCTGATTGTCACCGGAGGCATCGCCGGCAGCCGGCCAGTCCACGCGTCCTTCGACAGCCTCGCCCTCGAACGTCGCGAAGCCCTCGCCGCGCCGAATGCCGAGACGGCTGCGGTCAAGGTGGGGTGTGGTCGCACTTGGAATGGGCACGCGGTTCGGATTGTTGACCCGGAGACGCGGCGAGCCTGCCGGAGAGATCAAGTCGGGGAGATTTGGGTTTCCGGGCCGAGTGTGGCTCAAGGCTACTGGAATCGCCCAGAGATGTCGGAGGCGACCTTCCGGGCGCGCGTCGAAGGCGAGGGCGGAGGAGAAGCGTTCCTGCGGACGGGCGACCTCGGCTTTCTTCAAGGAGATGAGCTGTTCGTCGCGGGCCGGATCAAAGACCTGATTATCGTCAACGGCCTGAACCATTATCCGCAGGACATCGAACGAACGCTCGAACAATCCGACTCAGCCATCGCGCCGAACGCCTGCGCCGCCTTCTCCGTCGAGGTCGAGGGCGAGGAGCGGCCCGTCGCCGTCTGCGAAATCCAGCGCGAGCACCTGCGGCGATTGGACGTTGACCGACTGGTCGCACGCGTCCGCCAGTCGGTCGCCGAAGAGCACGAGCTGGAGCTGCACGCCGTCCTCTTCCTGAAGCCCTTCGGGATGCCGCGAACGTCCAGCGGAAAGATACAGCGTCACGTTTGCAGGGCCGCATACCTGTCCGGCGGCGGGCTGGAGCTCGTGGCAGAGTGGCGCGCGCCCGTCAGTACACAGGCGGCAGGCGCGGACGCATCTTCCGGCGCGGCGCGCGATAAGGCTTCCGTCGTGCGCTGGCTCCGCGACCGGGTCGCAGCCAAGCTCGGCATTGCGCCGTTGGCCGTGGACGTGCGCCAGCCGTTCACGCGCTACGGCCTTGAATCACGCGACGCGGTTACCATTTCCGGGGAGCTACAGGAGTGGCTGGGTCGCGCGCTGCCGCCGACGCTCGTTTACGACTATCCGAACATCGAAGCGTTAGCCACGCACCTCGTTCACGAAAGCGAGGCGACCGAGCGCTCCCCGAACAGCGCGAGCGCGAGCGGGCGCGTCGCCATCATCGGAATCGGTTGTCGCTTTCCCGGTGCCGACAGCCCGGAGAGTTATTGGAAGCTGCTCGTCGAGGGGCGCGACGCAATCAGGCCCGCGCCCGAACGCAACGGCCTGTCTTCAAACTTCCGGGGCGGCTATCTGGACGGCGTCGATCTGTTCGAGCCGGAATTTTTCGGCATCAGCGGTCGTGAGGCTGAGTTGATGGACCCGCAGCAGCGTCTGCTGGCGGAAGTGGCGTGGGAGGCGCTGGAGTATGCAGGCATCTCGCCGCACGGCCTCGCCGGCAGCCGGACGGCTGTCGTGGTGGGCATCAGCAACCCGGACTATTCGCGGCTGCGCCCCGAAGGCCAGTCCGCGACAGACCCGCACATCGCCACCGGTAACGCCCTGAGCATCGCGGCCAACCGCCTCTCCTACCTGCTCGACCTGCGCGGGCCGAGCTGGGCCGTTGACACAGCGTGCTCTTCCTCGCTCGTGGCAGTTCATCAGGCGTGCCGGAGCCTGCTGGCGGGCGAGTGCGACCTCGCGCTGGCCGGCGGGGTAAACCTGATCCTCGCCCCGCAGTTGAGCGCCGCGTTTTCCAACGCCGGCATGCTTTCGCCCGACGGCAGGTGTAAGACGTTCGACGAGGGAGCCGACGGATACGTCCGGGGCGAAGGCGCGGGACTGGTCGTGCTCAAGCGGCTTGAAGAGGCCGAGCGCGACGGCGATAACATCCTTGCGGTCGTCCGCGGCTCGGCGGTGAATCAAGACGGGCGCAGCAACGGGCTGACCGCGCCGAACGGGCCGGCGCAACAGGCGGTCGTCCGTGATGCGCTGCGGGCCGCGGGCCTCGGCGCGCACGAGATCAACTACGTGGAGGCCCACGGGACGGGCACCGCGCTCGGCGACCCGATTGAAATGAACTCGCTCGCCGCAGTCCTCTCCGAGGGGCGGCGTGAGGGTGAGACCTGTTGGGTCGGCTCGGTCAAAACCAACATCGGGCATCTGGAATCGGCTGCCGGAATCGCCGGACTCATCAAAGTTGTCCTCGCGCTGGTGAACGAGGCCATACCGCCGCACCTCCAACTGCGACGGCTCAATCCGCACATTACGCTCGACGGTACGGCCATACGGATTCCGACGACGCTCCAGCCCTGGCGTCGTGGCCGAAAGCGTCTGGCCGGGGTCAGCTCGTTCGGCTTCGGCGGGACGAACGCACACGTCATTGTTGAAGAGGGGCGCGCGCCGGAAGCCCGGCGGGAAGCGACAGCGCGACCGTTCGAAGTTCTGGCGCTCTCAGCCCGGACTCCTTCCGCTTTGCAGACATTGGCCGGGGCAGACGCCGCATTCCTGCGCGCTCATCCCGAAGTGTCGCTCGCCGACTTCGCGTACACGACCGGCGTCGGCAGGTCGCACTTGCCTTTCAGGCTCGCCGTCGTCGCCGCGACGCCGGACGAAGCAATCGCCCGTTTGGAAAGTCGTCGCGCAAGTGAAGACCCTCCTGCGCGAGCGCCTAAGATAGCCTTCCTGTTCACAGGGCAGGGGTCGCAGTATCCCGGTATGGGCCGGCAACTCTTCGACTCGCACGCCGGCTTCAGGCAGACGCTGAAGCGCTGCGACGAGCTTCTGCGCGTTCACTTGCAGAGGCCGCTGCTTGAGGTGCTCTTCGGCGAAGAGAGCGAGATCGACGAGACCGCATACGCGCAGCCCGCGCTGTTCGCGCTCGAATACGCGTTGGCAGAAGTGTGGCGGGAGTGGGGCGTCCGCCCCAGTGCCGTGCTCGGTCACAGTGTGGGCGAATACGTGGCCGCCTGTTTCGCGGGCGTGTTCAGTCTGGAGGATGGGCTGCGCATGATTGCCGAAAGGGGGCGGCTCATGCAGGCGCTCCCGCGCGACGGGGCTATGCTGTCGGTCTTCGCGGACGAGAAGACGTGCGCGGAGGCGGTGCGGCCCGACTCCGATTCGGTGAGCATCGCCGCGGTGAATGGCCCCCGGCACGTGGTTTTGTCCGGCGACTCAAAAGCGTTGGGACGAATCGAAGCCGCGCTCGCCGGGCGGGGCATCGCCGCGAAACGTTTGAAGGTTTCTCACGCCTTCCATTCCACTTTGATGAAGCCGATGGTCGAGCAATTCGGGCGCGTGGCCGCGGAGGTCGACTACCAGACGAGCGCGCTCGACGTTATCTCCTGCGTGACGGGCGCGAAGGCCGGCGATGAACTCGCCGCGCCGGATTATTGGCGCGAACAGGTGCTGGCCCCCGTGCGTTTCGACAAGGCGATGGAGAGCCTGGGCGCGGCGGGCATTGACGCGTTCGTGGAGATAGGGCCGCGTCCTGTGTTGACGGCGTTGGCGCAAGACTGCCTCGCCGAGCAGTCCCGCATCTGGCTCCCGTCGCTTGAGCCGGACGGCCAGAACTGGCACTCGATGCTCGAAGCCCTCGGCAAGCTCTACACGTTGGGAGTTGAGGTGAACTGGCGTGCCGTGAACGACCGCCCGAACCGTCGGCCCGTCCCCCTTCCCACCTACCCGTTCGAGCGCCAGAGCTACTGGCTGGAGGAAGAGACGCAGCCGTCTGCCTCTTCAACGATGGCGCAGCGTGCCGATGGTCATCCGTTGCTGGGAAGGCGTCTGGGCGAGATGGCCCATCTGCCGGGCACGCACGTCTGGGAGTCGCCGCTCGACGGGGCTGCGTCGGGACTTTTGGAGGGGCACCGCGTGATGGGTTCGACGGTGGTTCCATATTCGGCTTACGTGGAGATGGCGCTGGCCGCGGCACCGGAAGTTTGCCGGCGGCGATTTTACGAGCTGAGCGACCTGGCGCTGCATCATCCTCTCTTCGTTTCAAGGGACGAGCCGCGGGTCGTTCAGGTCGTCCTCAGCGAGCTGGGCGACGGAAATCTGTCCTTCAAGGTTTTCAGCCGCCGTGCGCGTGCGGCTTCCCCAGGCCAGGAGTGGACGCTGTGCGCGAGCGCGACGATCTGGGCCAGCGGCGGGTTGCGAGAATGTTGAATTTCGGACTGATGTTTTTCGCCAGCAGTGAAGACGCCGTATCGGGCAGCCGGTATCGCGTCGTGCTGGAGAGCGCCCGCTTCGCGGATCGCAACGGGTTCGCGAGCGTCTGGGTGCCCGAACGCCATTTCACCAAATTCGGCGGCCTTTACCCGAACCCCGCCGTGCTCCACGCGGCCCTCGCGACGGCAACCCGGCGCGTCCGCCTGAACGCGGGCAGCGTCGTCGTACCGCTACACGACCCCGTTCGGATTGCCGAAGAGTGGGCGATGGTGGACAACCTTTCGGGCGGGCGCGTCGGCATCTCCTTCGCGTCGGGCTGGAACCCGGCGGACTTCGCCTTCTTTCCCGAACGCTACCGGAACCGCCAGGAGGTGATGCTCGCGGGCATCCGCGCCGTGCAGCGACTGTGGCGCGGCGAAACGACGAAGGCCCGAAGCGGCGACGGCGAAGAGATAGACATTCGCATCTATCCGTCCCCGGTTCAGACGGAGCTGCCCGTCTGGCTGACCGCAGCCGGGAACCCCGCAACCTACATGCTGGCGGGCGAGATCGGGGCCAATCTGCTGACGCATCTTCTCGATCAGGACGAAGGGCAACTGGCCGACAAGATCGCTCTTTACAGGCAGGCGCGCGCCCGCCACGGCTGGGACCCGGACGCGGGCGTCGTCACGGTGATGCTGCACACTTTCGTCGGCACCGACGCTTCCCTGGTGCGCGAGCAGGCGCGCGCGCCCTTCTGCCAGTACATCAAGAGCAACATCGGATTGCTGAAGGGACTCTCTCAGAGCAGGGGCCGGAACATAGACATCTCCTCCATGCCGGAGCGCGACCTCGACGAGTTTGTCAATTTCCTCTACGAACGCTTCGCGGCTGAGCGCGGCCTGATCGGGACGCCGGAGAGCTGCTTCGCGCTGGTCGAGCGGCTGCACGGAATCGGCGTCAACGAGATTGCCAGCCTGCTCGACTTCGGGCCTGAGGCGGAACTCATCCTGAGCAACCTTTCGCACTTGAGTCGCCTGAAAGACCTCTGCCGGGTGCGTCTGAGGGCTGCCGAGAAGTCCGCAGCCGCCAGCCGACAGGCGGAGCAGAGATTCGTCGCGGAGAGCGTGCAGGCG
>JALZHC010000022.1 GCA_030914105.1 Acidobacteriota bacterium | reverse complement strand
GGTGGGCATGTACTGGTGGTAGACCAGCCCGTTGCCCTGCTGCGAGACGAGCTTCCAGGCGACCAGAATCTTGACGACCGCGCCGCCGTACTGCTTGACGACCTCCGGCGGCTTCATCGTCGCCGTGGCCGCCTCGGCCTCCTTCGCCTCGTCGAGACTCTTCTTGAGTCCCTCGACCTGGCTGCTGGTCTGTTCGGCCACCTCCTTCTTCGTCGCGCTCATGCTGCGCCAGAGGAAGAAGCCGCCGACCGCCGCGACGCCGAGGAAGAGGACGACGACGACGGCGATGACGGCGAGGTAGGTGCGGCTTTGGCTCTTCTTAGCCTGCTGGACGTTGGCGGCGACGATGCGCTCGACCGTAGCCTTGCCGACTCCGCCGCCCGCGTGGCCGGTCGGCGGCGGCGCGGTCTGCGGGAAGTTCGACGGCGGCGCGGTCTGCGGGAAGGTCGGGGGCGGAGCGCCGCCGCCTGTGGGCGAGACGCGCGTCGGGGGCGTCTGCACGGTCGGGGCCATCGGGTTGGCGGCGACGCGCGTCTGCTTGGTGGCCGAGGCGGGGCGCGGCTCAACGTCGAAGACGAATTCGGGGCCGCCGGGGCCGAGCTGCACCACATCGCCGGGGTTAATGCGCGAGGTGCCGACGATCCTCTGGCGGTTGACGAAGGTTCCGTTGCGGCTGTTCAGGTCGCTGATGATGAACTGCGCCGGGTCGTTCGGGTCCTGGCTGATGCGCGCGTGCTGGCGACCGACGAGGTCGTCGCGGTCGGGGTCGTACTTGACCGTCGAAGAAGGGTCGCGCCCGAGGACAAGTTCCTTGACGTGGTTGAGCGGGAACTCTTCCACCTGATTGGCCTTCGAGCCGCTGAGGTGCTTGAGAACGATGCGTTCCATTGGATGTCTCCTCTACAGACTTACAACTTCCGGTACGGACGCCTCGCGCTCAGGCTCCGGGGCCTGAACGCGAACGAAGGAGCGCCAGCGCGGGGCGGCCTTGGGCTGCTCTTCCGGTCGGCGGTTGAGAACGGGCGAAGTCGGGCGCGCGCGGCGGCGGCGCGCTGCGGCGGGCGGCTGAAGCGTTGCGCGCCCGCGTGGTCACGAAGGCGGCAGTGCCGAGCGACGACTTGAAACTGTTTCAAGATTTTACCGCAGGCGGGTAAATCGCATGCTTGAAAAAGCAGTTGGGAAAAAAGTGCTCTCAAACAGCGAGGTTTAGAAACGGCGTCGGGGTCGTCACGGTTCCGGCCTCGTGGCTACGGCGGGAGATTATACATCAAAGCCCCTTGACCGCAAGGGTCGCGCCCGCCGAAAACTTCCGTAAACTCCGAATCCGATGCCCGCTCCGAAATGGCCGCGGGCGCACGCGCCACTCTTCACCCTTCGGAGGTCGTGCGGGCCTTCTGGCGCGCGGGCTGGATGACGAGGTTGTCGATGAGGCGCGTCGCGCCGACGTGCGCGGCGAGCGCGATCAGCACGGGCCGGTCTTCCGGGATGCGTTCAAACTTCTCCATCGTCTCGGCGTCGGCGACGGCGACGTATTCGAGGCGGGCCAGAGGCTCCGAGTCGAACTGCGCGCGCACGGCCTCGGCCAGACGCTTCGCCGAGCGCTCGCCCTCCATGTAGACCTCGCGCGCCTGCGCCAGCGCGCGGTAAAGGACGGTCGCGGCCTTGTGCTGCTCCTCGTCGAGGTAGGCGTTTCTGGAGGAGAGGGCGAGGCCCGACTGCTCGCGCACCGTCGGCAGCACGACGACCTCGATGTCGAAGGCGAGGTCGCGCACCAGCCGCTTGACGACGAGGGTCTGCTGCGCATCCTTCTGGCCGAAGAAGGCGAAATCGGGGCGGACGGTGTTGAAGAGGACTGTGAGGACGGTGGCGACGCCGCGGAAGTGGCCCGGACGGGCCGCGCCTTCGAGCGACTCGGAGAGTCCCTCGACGGTGACGTAGGTCGAAAATCCCTTCGGGTAAATCTCCTCCGGCGGCGGCGCGAAGATGTAGTCGACGTTGTAGTCGGCGAGCTTCGTCGTGTCGCCCGTGAGGTCGCGCGGGTAACGCCGGAAGTCCTCGCCGGGGCCGAACTGCGTCGGGTTGACGAAGACCGAGACGACGACCACGTCGCACATCCGGCGCGCCTCGCGCACGAGAGAGAGGTGGCCGTCGTGCAGCGCGCCCATCGTCGGCACAAGCCCGATGGTCTTGTCTTCCTCGCGCCTGACTTTGCGCGCGACACTCGCCATGCGCTGGCGGCGGTTGATTATCTCCATAAAAGAAAGTCGGGAGTCGGGAGTCCTGAGTCGAGAGTCCGGGTCAACTCGATCTGTTTTTGCTTTCGACTCCGGACTCCGGACTCCCGTCTCCGGACTCCTTGAGGCCGAGTTCGGCGGCGGCATCCGCCGGGAGCGGGTAGGACTCCGAGTCCGAGGGGAACGCGCCGGCGCGCACGTCGTCGGCGTAGCGCGTGACGGCGTCGGTGACGACGGCGCGCAGGTTCGCATACTGCCGGACGAAGCGCGGGCTGGTGCGGCTGAACGAGAGTCCGAGCAGGTCGTGCGTGACGAGTATCTGCGCGTCGCAAGCAGCGCCCGCGCCGATGCCGATGGTCGGCACGTGCAAAGCCTCCGTGACCTCGCGCGCGATCTCGCGCGGCACGACTTCGAGGACGACCGAGAAGACGCCGGCCTCTTCGAGCATCAGCGCGTCTTCGACGAGCGCGCGTGCCGCGTCCGCGGTCTTCGCTTGCAGGCGGTAGCTGCCGAGCTTGTTCAAGGACTGCGGCGTCAGGCCCAAGTGGCCCATCACCGGAATCTCCTCGTTGACGAGCCGTCTGATGACGCGGACGCGGTTGCGCCCGCCTTCCAGCTTGACGGCCTCCGCGCCGCCCTCCTTGACGAGCCGCAGCGCCGCGCGCACGGCGTCGTCCGCGCCCGTGTGGTACGAGCCGTAGGGCATGTCGGCGACCAGGAGCGCGCGCTCGACGCCGCGGCGCACCGCCCGCGTGTGGTGCAGCATCTCTTCGAGCGTGACCGGCACCGTCGAGTCGTAGCCGAGGACGACGTTACCCAAAGAGTCGCCGACGAGGATGACGTCCGTCCCGGCCTCGTCAACGATGCGCGCGGTCGGGTAGTCGTAGGCAGTCAGGCAGACCAGACGCTCGCCGCGCTCCTTGCTGGCGCGCACGGCGGGCACGGTCACTTTTTCGGGTCGCTGCTGTTTGAGATAGACCATTTGAAGATTGTCACCTCTCGGCTCTCGTGCACGGGGTTATTCGAGGGGCGGGGCCGGCGCAATCAGGTATTTGATTGTCCTGAGCGGGTGGCGGAGTGCGACCTGCCTGTATTCGACGGTGACGAGGATGCGGCAGCCCACGTCGCTGTCGCCGCATTCGGGATAGCGTTGATAGGCTCTAACCGTCGCTCCGAAGAAGTAAGCTAACAGTCCGGCGGCCAGAAAGATTGTTCGGCGGCGCATGTCGGCGATATTCTACGCTCGCGTTACTGAAGACGGCAAATTTGAGAGCGCCAAATTATAGGCAGCCCGGCGCGCGAGGGCAAGGGAAAAGGATGAAGTAGGAAGGATGAAGGATGAAGTGAAGGCCGTTAGAGAGGACGAGAGTTGAAGTGTGAAGCACGAGCATGAGAGGCACGCTTTCATCCTTCCTACTTCATCCTTCTCTTCCACCCTTCCGCCTCCGTCGTTTCGCACGGCGTCCAGAGTTCGACTTCAGAGTTGTCTTCGACGGCGGCGAGGAGTTCGGCGTGAGTGCGTCCGAGCGTGGGGTGGCGCGCGTCGGGGGCGAGTTCGGCGAGGGGCGCGAGGACGAAGCGGCGGAGGTGCAGGCGCGGGTGTGGAAGCGTGAGCACGTGGGTGTCGCGCCGCTCGTCGCCGTAGAGTAGGAGGTCGAGGTCGAGCGTGCGCGCGGCGGCGGGGCGCGGGCGGCGTCGGCCCGCGGCGTGCTCTACTTTGAGCAGGAGCGAGAGGAGTTCTTCGGGCGAAGGCAGGGGCGGGCCGAGTTCGGCGACCAGGTTGAGGTAGGCGGGCTGCGCTTCGGCGACGCCGACCGGCTCGGTCTCGTAGACGGACGAGAGGCGCAGTACTTTCAGGCCCGCGCGCAGCATCCCGCGCAGGCCGAAGAGGAGGTTGCCGGCGCGGTCGCAGAGGTTCGACCCCATGCCGACGTATGCGCGCAACTCTCCCGGCACGTCTTCGGCCATCAATGAACCTTACGGCTTCTTGCCGCCGTTGAAGCTTACGACTTCTCGCCGATGCGTTCGTGGTACGACTGCGGCTGCGACGCTTCCGTCTGCTTCCGGTTGAAGGCTTCGGACATGCCGCGCGGGATGCTGAGCGACTTCCAGTCGGCGGACTTGAGGTGCTTAGCGAGGAAGACGATCTGCCCGACGTGCTCGCCGTAGTGCGTGAGCTGCCGGTTGACGGCCTCGACGACGGTGTGCGGCTCGCGGCGGATTTGGACGTGGCGCATCAGGTCTTCCGGCTCAAGCTGCGCGAGCGCGTCGAAGAGCGTCTGCCAGCCGGCCTCCCACTTCTCCTCGATGGCGCGGCGGTCTTCGCCCTCGATTAAGAATTCCGAGTCGCGCCGTCGGTCTGCCTTCTCGCCGTCGCTCGTCAAAAAGTCAGTCCAGCGCGAGCGCATGTTGCCGGCCAGGTGCTTCATGATGAGGGCGACGCTATTAGACTCCGGGTCTATCGCGCGGAAGAACTCCTCGTCGGTGACCTGCGCGGCGGCCTTGTCGGCCAGCCGCTTGAGGCCGCGGAACTCTGCCGTCACGTTTTCGATGTAGTGCTCTGCGAGCGAGTCGGTCATCTTCGTCTTCTCCGTCTGAGCTATTCGGTGCCGCCGCGAGCGGCACCGATCGGAATCCCGTGCGCCGCCGATTTTAATCCTTCCGCGCCGCGCCGTCACTTCCGAGAGCGAGCAGAAGGCGGAGCTTCGCGGGACTCGGCCCCGTCGCGCGCCAGGCGTAGTCCGACAGCGCGGCGACGCCGCCCCACGTCGGATGATAGCGCAGGTAGATGTCACCTTCGCGCGCGTCGCCCCAGCTCCCGTCGGCGTTCTGGTGCGCGAGCAGGTAGTCGGTGCCGGCCCTGATCTCGGCGTCGGCGTCCGAGAGTCCGAGCGCGCGCAGAGAGTCCATGAACTCGCCGAGCATGTCTGCGTCGCCCTCACGGACGGCCTCGCGCAGATTCGACTTGAGGAACGCGAACTCTTCGGGGAGGAGGCGCGCGGGCAGTCGCATCTGGCCGTAGTCGTTGAGCGTGTAGACGACGTGCGTGAGCGCGTAGACCGTGTCGTAGAACTCCGCGTTCGCGCCGCCCTCGCTGCCGCGATAAGGTCGAAGGACTGTCAGCCACTTGAGCACGTCGCCGTAAGTAGCGCCGAGCCGGACGCCGTAGTGGTCGCCCGTGTAAACCGTAATCAGCGCGCCGTACCAAACGTCGTAGCGCGTCCGCATCCTCAGAGGCCGACCGCAGCGGCGGCACACCTTCGCGCCGCGCTCGTTCACGGCCTTGTCGAACTCGCACACTTCCGGCACGTCCGATGGCGGAGGCTCACGCGTCGGGTCGAAGAGCAGAAGGTCTGTCGCCGTGAAGCGCGCGGCGGCGCTCCGGATTTGGACTTTCAACGCGTCGTCGCGAAGCCCCAGGCTGTCGGCGGCGTCGCTGCCGAAGGCGAAGTCAATCAACTCGTCCGCCGAAACCCCCGCGGGCACGGCGCGGTGACTCCGCCGCCACACGCGCGCACGCTCCAGGCCCATCCTCCTCGCAAGACGCCGCACGCCCGCGTCGCTCACGCCCTCGCTGATCGTGTAAAAGCACCAGAGGTAGTCGCTCCCGTATGACTCGAAGTTCTCCCGGTTGAGTGCCGTGCGGTAGATGAACCGAAGGCCGCGCCGCACGGCCCGCGCTCGGTCTTCCTCGGTGAAGCGCGAGCCGGGCCAGAGCGCGCGCCCGCGCTCGGTCTTCCGATTGACTGCGGCTTGACGGGGTTGCGAGGCGCTGCCGCGAACTGACGGTGACGCCGATGCGTGCGGCGGGCAGGAGGTGAAGAGCGCCGTCAGGAGAACTGAGACGGCGAGTTTGCGTTTAGAGTTTCGAGGCATGTTCTACCGGAGGTTACCCAATCATCTGCCGAACGACTATACCGGAAGTCTGAATTTATCCTACCGCAGTTTGCTGCGGAACTCGGCGCGAAGCATATAATACCGCCGCGCGCCTTGATACCGGGAAAGATTGTAGCCACGTAAACAGGTGACTTATGTCTCAACTCTTCGCGCTCGTCTGGTTGAAGTGGACGCTGTTTCGGAACTCGATGCGGTCGCGCAAGGCGGCGGTCGGGCGTGCGGCGGCGACGCTGGGCAGCCTCGCGGGGCTGGCGCTGGCGTTGCTGGTGGCGGCGGGCCTGGGCACGGCCAGTTACTTTTTGACCTCGCCCGGAAACGGCGAGCACCAGGCGGAGCTCGCGCGCGACGGCTTCATGTTCCTGTTCTTCATCCTGACGACGGCCTTTCTGATGTGGGCGCTGATGCCTCTGGCTTTGGGCGGCGGCGGGCGCTTCGAGCCGAGCCGGATGCTGCTCTACCCGGTCTCGCTCGGCAAGCTCTTCGCCTTCGACTTTGTGAGCGACCTGACGAGCATCGTCGCCGTCTTCGCAGTGCCGGCGACGCTGGCCCTGGGCGTGGGCGCGGGGCTGGCGAACGGGAGTTTGGCCGGGGGCATTCTCATCTCCGTCTGCGCCGTCGCGTTCGGGATGTCTTTCGCGAAGCTTCTGTCGGTGGGCGTCGGCGCGTTGATGAGGACGAAGCGGACGCGCGGCGAGATGCTTTTGGCCCTTCTGGGCGCGGCGCTCGGCATGTCGGGCGTGCTGTTGGGGCAGTTGATGCCTTTGATGGAGCGCTACGCGGCTTACCTCGAAGGCGCGCGCTGGTCTCCTTCGGGCGCGGCGGCTTACGCGCTCGCCTACGGCCTCAGGCCCGGCGGCGCGTCCGTGTTCGCCGTCTCGCTCCTGACGCTCGCGGCCTACGCCGCCGCCTGCTTCGCGTTCGCCTACCGCATCGCGCGGCGCACGGCGTTGGGCGCGGGCGGGCGAAGCAGGCGCGCGAAGCAGGCCGACGCGGCGCGCGCGTCGAAGGGGGCGGAGAGTTACGCGGGCTGGCAGTTGCCTTTCGTTTCGCCGCAGTTCTCGGCGCTCGTCGAGAAGGAGCTGCGCTACGCCGTCCGGAACGCGCAGTTGCGCGTGATCGCTCTGATGGCCGTGGGGCTGACGATAGTTTTGCGGATGGCCCCGATGGGCGCGGTCGGGCAGCGACGCTCGTGGGGCAATTTCTCGCAGTACGCCGACGGGGCGGGCGCGGTCTTCAGCGTGATCTACATCTTCACGCTCGTCTCGCCGCTCTCGACCAACCTCTTCGGCTACGACGGCGCAGGGATGCGCGCGCTCGTGCTCGCGCCTGTGAGCCGGCGTGTGATGCTCGCGGCGAAGAACACAGCGGTCATCTTCATCTCGCTTCTGCTCGTGACGGCGGGCGTCTTCGTCGGCGGCCTGGTCTTCGGCGACCTCACTCCGGCGACGCTTCTGTTCGCCGCGCTCGCCTTCGTCACAACCGGCGCTCTCTACGCGCTCTACGGCAACTGGCTCTCGATGACTTTCCCGGCACGCGTGCGTTTCGGCAAGCGCATGAACCGTTCGGGCGTGGCCGGGCTGCTGCTGTTCCCCTTCTTCCTGCTGCTGCTCTTGCCGCCCGGCCTCTCAATCGCCGCGGCCCATCTCGCGGGGAGCCTCGCCGCCAAGTATGTTATACTCGCCGCGTTCGCCGCCCTCTCGGTCGCGCTTTACGTTCTGCTCCTGCCCGCGCAGGCGCGCGCGCTAGAGCGGCGCGAGCTTGAAATACTCGAAGCCGTCACAGGCCGCGGCGGCGACGAGGACAGTCAAATCATAGGTTGACGGGAAGAAGTAGTCAGTAGCCAGTAGACAGAATCTAGTAAGCGCTCGGCGCCGCGGGCGTCGAGAGATTCACTCTGGCTTCTCGAAATCAAAAAGCTTTCAACTGACTACAGGCTACTGCTTCCCGTCTTTATCCCAGCGATGTGCCGCTCTCTCTCTGAGGCTTGAAAGCCTGTGAGTCGAGCGCGACGCATCCGGGCGGTTGGAAGAGAGCGCCGCCCCGACAAAAATGGCTCGCAGAAAATTCCGACACCAGCGTCACGAACCCCCCTCGGAACGCTCTTTCCAAGAGTACCTGACGACGCCCGCGCCGCAGACCACGCACTCGGAGCTTCTCTCGCTCGTGCGCGGCGGCGAGGACACCTTCCTCGAACTTAAGGTCAAGCTCTCGAACCCCGAACGCATCGCCCAGGGGATCGTCGCGCTCGCCAACACCGGCGGCGGCGTCATCGTCTTCGGCGTCAACGACAACCTACGCGTCGAGGGCGTGGACGACGCCGAGGCCGTCCGCGACGACCTCGTCCGCATCTGCCGCGAGGACGTCATCCCGCCGCTCTTCCCCTTCATTGACATCATCGCCTTCGACAACCGCCTGCGAGTCGTCGCCATCGAGGTCGAAGGCAAGCGCCGCCCCTATCGCACGACTGACGGGCGCTACTTCGTGCGCGTCGGGGCCGAGAAGCGCGAGGCCTCGCGCGAGGAGATGTCTGCGCTTCTGGACGAGGCGCGACCGCTCGGTCAGGAGAACATCGCGGCGCTCGGCGCGGAAGTCGAAGACATAGACGAGGCGCATCTCTGGAGCTTCGTCCGCGAGTTCGGGCCGGACGCGTTCGCGCCCGCGCGCGCGGGCGTCGCGGACTACCCGACCGCCGAAGTGCTCGAACGCGACCTTCTGCTCGCCGTGCCCGCCGCCACGGGTGCGCGCAGCGAGCGCGTCGCGCCGACGGTCGCCGGTCTCCTGCTCTTCGGGCGCGACGAACGCGTCGCCGACTTGATGCCGCGCGCCTCGGTCACGGCGACGAGATTCGCGGGCGAGGAGACGAAAGCGCCGAAGGTCGAGTCGGTGCAGCTCAACGGCAACCTGCACACGCTCTTTGAGTCGTGCCTGCGCTTCGTCGAGCGCTACTGCGACCTCTGGGACAAGCGCCCGCGCCCGCACGCGGGCAAGGGCGAGGCGGCGTCGGACTCGCCCGTCGCGGCGCGCGCCGACTACCACCGCGGCGCGCTCGCCGAAGCGATAGCCAACGCGCTCGTCCACAGAGACCTCGTGCTGCCCGGAGTGCCGACGCGCCTCTTCATCTTCGACCACTCAATCGAGATCACCAACCCACGGCGCACAGCCGGGTTCGCGCCCGCCGCGCAGCGCGCCATACGCTACGGCGTGCCGCAGCGCCTCAACCCGCAGATCGCCGCCATCTTCTCAAGCCCGGCCTACGGACTGCGGCTCCCCGTGGGCGGCCTGCCAATGCTTCTGCGCGAGTCGCGCCTCTTCTCAGGCCGCAAGACCGAGATACACGCCTTCAACGACGAGTTCCGTCTGCGCCTCTACGGCGTCTGAGGACGAGTTTCAAGTTCCAGGTTCAAGGTTCAAAGTTTAGGCGCACGCTAAAAAGCGCCGGCCCGAAGGAGATACTCCGGGCCGGCGCTTTAACTTTGAACTTTGAACTTGAAACTTATGACTTCGGCGCGTTGAAGAACTGGCGGGCCTTGACGACGTATTCCTTGTCGTCATACTTGCCGTCGCCGTCGATGTCCACCTTGACCTCGATCTTGTGGCGCTTGCCGTCGCGGCGCTCGCCCACAGAATAGGCGAGGCTGTACTGGCTGCGCATGAGCGCGTTGATTGATTGGAGCGCCGTCGGAAGCTCGCCGGGGAAGGTGATGGGGAAGTATGCGCCGCCCGACTCTTCGGCGAAAGTGCGCAGCGCGTTTCTGGCCTGGAGCATGGTCATGCGGCCCGGCGTGGTCGCGCCGCCGAGGCCGTCTTCGGGCGACATCATGTCGCCGTACTTCTTGAAGAACAGCTCGCCCGTGCCGATGATGTAGATGGGGATGCCCGCGTTCTCGACGATCTTGCGCGCCTGGTCGTAGTTGATCTTGCTGAAGGTGTCGATGCCCGTGGTGATGAGGAAGACGGCCTTGCGGCGGTTGTCCTTAATGTCCACCATGCCGCCGTAGTCGGCTCGGCTCTCCTTGCTGTTCTCAAGGACGACGGAGTCGGCGCGGCCCCCGACGAGCGTGAGCTTGAGCGCGTCGAAGAGGTTGGCCTCGTTCGAGACCGGCTGGTTGACGAGCAGGAGGTTGATGACCTGCGTGATGCGCGCCGGGTCGTTGGTGAAGTCGGTGAGCGGCGTCGGGCGCATGTCGTAGGCGATGACGGAGACGTAGTCCTGCGGCGGCTTGACGACCTGCTGGAGGAACGAAACGGTCGGCCCCAGCATCTCGCCCATGCCGTAACGATCCTGGCCGCTGCTGCCGTAGTACGCCTGCACCTGGCCGAGCCGGCTGTACTCCAGAACGAGCGCGACCGTGATGGGCGCGTCGGGCGTCGAGAAGTTCGTGATCTCTTTCTGGATGCCGTCCTCGAAGACCGCGAAGTTCTCCTTCTTCAAGCCCTGGACGATGCGGCCCGACTTCTTGTCGTAGACGACGGCCTCGATCTGGACGATGTTGGAGGCGACCTTGACGACCTCTGTGTCTTTGATGGCGTCGGGCGGGACGGTCGGCTGCTGCTCCTGCTGGTTCGTCGTCGGCTGCTGCTCGTCGGGCCGCGGGTTCTTCTTCTGCGGCTGCTGCGGCGGCGTGCGGCGCGACTGCGCGAGCGCGCGGGGCGGGAGGGCGGACGTGAGGAGGAACGCGAGCGAGAGCGCTGCGGCTGCGGCGCGACTGACGAAGGAGACTTTCATGGCGACAAAAACCTCAAAGGCGGAAAGGGCGGGCGCGTCTGTCTTGACTTAAACCGAACCGATTCGACCCCGAATATACGGCGCGCCCGCGGACACGGTCAAACGGAAAAGAGGTCAGAAGTTTTAGATGTCGCGGGCCGGGAAATGGTTGAACGACCGGACGCGCGAAACCTAAAACTTCTGACCCCTGAGCGCCTTCGGAAGGCGGCCCGCCTAGTTCCCGCCGCTCGTCACCGGCTCGACCTCGATGACCACGTCGTAGCTGCCGGTGTTGTCGTCGAGGTTGCCTTCGTTGACGCCGAGGAAGAGGCGACCGTCGCGCGGGGCGTAGAACTCGCGGCTCGCGCCGACGGCGATGAACTCGTCGTTGTCGTCGCCGACGACGGCGATCAGCTCGCCGGTCGGCTCGTTGCGCATCAGCTTCTCCGTGTCCAAGACGCGCGGCAGACCCGTCGGCGTCGAGAAGCGGCCCTGGCCGAGCGAGACGCGGCCCGTCGCCGTGATCCGAAGGCGCTGACCCTTGCGAACCATCAGGCCCGAATCAGTCCAGCCGTTGGCCGTGTTGTCTGCGCGCACGCGCACGCGGACGGGGAAGAAGGGCGAGTTGCCGCCCGAAGCCGGCGCGGTCTGCGTCGTGTTGCCCGCGCCGTTCGTGCCGTTGTTCGGGCGCGTGTTGGACGAAGTGTTTGACGAAGGCGAGGGGTTCTCGCCGTCGCGTCCGAGCGTCGGAGGGGTCGAGGACGAGCGCGGCTCGGTCTGTCTCGGCTCGGTCTGGCGCGCGGGGGACGGCTGCGTGCGGCTGGTCTCGACGGGCGCGGGCGTGTAGTTGTTGTCGCCCGCCGCCGTGTCGGCCCTGCCCGCCGAGTCGAACTCGATGGAGTCAACGTCCTCCATGTAGACGGTGACCTGGCTGCGCCGCCCGCGCGCGCCCGCGCCGATGAGCACCGTGAACTGCTGGTCGCGGAAGGAGACGATCTGTCCGCGTATGACCTGGCCGTCCTTCAAGTGGATGGTGTCGGCGACGGCGACGAGGCCCAGGCTGAACGTGAGCGTGAGGGCGGCGAGCGGGCGGGCGAGACTGCGAATCTTCATAACTCCTCCAAGACCGGCGGCGGCGGAAATTCAACGGCACATGTAAACAGAGAGAGACGTGATTTGGCAAGCGGGAGAGCCGTGCGTCAGCAGGGATGGATGTCTAAACTTTCGCGGCGGGTTGCCCGCTAAAAGAGAGACGGCAAGCCCCGCGGCCTGCCGCCTCACGCCCGAAACTTTTTGGTGGAGCAGAGGAGTTCTAATCTCTGTCCTGCTCTACATGACTGGGATGGAGGCGAGGGGAGTCGAACCCCTGACTGCGCGTTGCGAACGCGCTGTGTTGCCAACTATACCACGCCCCCTGCTGACCGAACCGAGCTACTGCCCGACGCGGAAGATAAATATTAGAGTGGCGGACGTTGGCCGTCAAGTCCGGCTGGCAGCATCAAAGTTTCGCGCGGCGACCGGTTTCACAGCGCGGGCGGACGCGGGGCACATACGGGGCGGGCGGCACGGGATAGCCTGAAGGCCGGCGCGGACGTGGACGCCCCGCGCCGCCGCTCCCTGCGCCGCGCCGACTCGTAGTAGAATCGCGCCGGCAGTCCGGCGGGCGCTGTAAATGATGCCGAGCGCGCCGCCGCCGTCCAGTAAGGCCGTTCCGAAGGAGTAAGCCATGAGACTCCGCACGCCCAACGCGTCGCGCGCCCACGCGCCGCTCGTCATGAAGTCGGTCGGATTCCTGCTCGCGCTGTTCGTCGCGTCGAGCGCGGCGGCGCAGTTGCCAAAGCTCGAACAAGACTCGAAGCTGCCGCAGCTCAGCCAGGAATCGAAGGACGAGAAGGAGAAGGCGCAGAAGGAGCTTGAGAAGAAGGCGCTCCAGCTCCTCGACGACACGCTCCAGTCGGCGCAGGCGCTTAAGCTCGCGGAGAACCGCGCCGTCATCCGCGCGCAGGCCGCCGACTTGCTCTGGAAGCGCGACGAGAAACGCGCGCGTGCTCTCTTCCGCGACGCCATCGCAGACCTCGTCGCCGCACGCGGCGAGGCCGCGAAGAACGAGCGCGCCACCTGGATGCTCGCGGAGCTGCGTCCGCGCCTGCTCTACATGATCGCCGCGCGCGACCCGCAGCTCGCGCTCGACCTGCTGCGCGAGTCGCGCCCCGCGTCGAACGACGATTCGGCGCAGGGTTCGTGGGCGAGCAGTCAGGAGCAGAACCTTGAGCAGGCAATCGCGGCGCAGGCGGCGGAGAACGACCCGAAGCTCGCGCTCAAGATGGCCGAAGAGGGTTTGGAGAAGGGCGTCAACTTCGGGGTGCTGAACGTGCTCGAACGCCTCCGGCAGAAAGACCCGGAGTCGGCGAAGAAGCTGGCGGGCGAGCTGGTCGAAAAGCTTCAGGGCGAGACACTCTCGCGCGGACAGGAGGCGTCGCTCGTCGCCGTCTCGCTGCTCCGCTCCGTCCTGATGCCGCACTCGCCGCAGCAATACTTCTTCGGCCCGTTGCCCCCGTCCGGCCCGGCGGAGAAGCCGAAGCCGCTCGTCCTCGAAGACGGCGACCTGCGTGCGCTGGCCGAGCTGGTGACAGGCGCGGCGCTCAAGGACTCGAACGCCTCCGGCGCTTACGGGCTGACGATGCAGTTGCGCCCGCTCTTGCCGGACTTGGAGAAGCTCGTGCCGGCGCGCGTCGCGCAGTTGCGCCAGAGGATGGCCGAGATGGACAAGGCGCTCGACCCGCTCGCGAAGTCCTGGATGCAGTTCAACTCCGTGGTCGGCGGCGACGCCTCGGCGGACGCGATCCTCGAAGCGGCGGCGAAGGCCCCGCCGGAGATGCGACAGTCCTACTACTCGCTCGCGGCCATGAAGCTCGTGCAGACGGGCGACACGGAGCGCGCACGCCAGGTCATCAACGACGACCTGACGGGGCAGGAGCGCGAACAGATGCTCGCGCAGTTGGACGGCGCGGCCATCTCGCGCGCCGTCGAGAAGGGGAACCTCGAAGACGCGCGCGCGGTCATCTCCCGCATCAAGTCGAAGGAGCGGCGCGCGGGTGCGCTCTCGGAGCTGGCGCTGGCGTTCGCCGCGAAGGGCGACAAGAAGGGCGCAGCGCAGCTCCTCGAAGAGGCGCGCGCGCTTGTCAGCCGCCAGCCCGACAACGAGCGTGAGGTCGGCGCGCTTCTGGAGGTGGCGCGCGGCTACGCGCTGGTCGAGCCGTCAAAGACCTTCGAGATGATTGACCCCTTGATAGACCAGGCCAACGACATGCTCGCGGCGGCGGCGCTGTTGGAGAAGTTCGGCGCGGGGCAGGGCTTCTTCCGCAAGGGCGAGATGATCCTCTCGCCCGGCATGGCGAACTTGGGCGGCATGTACGCGCGCTACGTGAAGGCTTTGGCGGAGTTGGCGCGTGTTGACTTCGACCGGACGAAGACGGACGCCGAACGCTTCCACCACGAAGAGGTGCGCCTGATGGCCCGCCTCGTCATCTCGCAGAGCGTCCTTTCAGACCACCTCGACGCGGGCGGCACGAGCGGCAGCGGCGAGGGCTATGCCTACGGTTACGTCGGCGGCGCGATCCTGGTCTCTCACTGAGCGGCGCACGTAAGGGGCGAGCGACGGGCGCTCGAAACGACAAGCGCGAAGATGCTGCCGCCATTCGTGCCCGTCGCCGCGAGCTAACGTCTCAAGTAGTCATCGGTTTTGTCGAGCCAGTCCTGCCGCGGCGGGCTGAAGATGTCCACGTCGAGCGTGTCTTCGAGCGCCTCGGCCTTGTGCTGGACGCCGGAAGGGATGTGCAGCACCTCGCCGGCGCGCACGTCTATGACCTCCCGCTCGTCCTCACCGATCCAGAAGCGCAAAGCGCCGTCGAGGATGTAAGAGATCTGCTCGTTGTCGTGCGCGTGGCGCGGAACAATCGCCCCCTTCTTAAGATAGACGTGCGCCAGCATGACGCGCTCGCCCGTAATCAAACGGCGGTCGAGTGCCGCCGTGACGCTCTCCTTCGGCATGTCCTCCCAGCGGTGCCAGCTTACCTTGCCCTCACTCATCCGAACCTCCACGAGTTGAAGTGATGCGACCTTAAATGTCGGTCAAGAACTCTGAACCCTCCGCGCTCAAGGCCGGGCGGGCGGGCTACCCGGCATGTTCTCCGGCCTGACCGGCACTTCGCGTTCGGGCGCGACCTCGTATTCGGGCTTCGGGACGCCCAACAGCCAGTGGTCGAACCAGCCGACGATGTGTTCGAGTCGCTCGACGCGGTGCCATGGCTGACCCGAACGCGAAAGCTCGTGCGACTCTCCGGGGAAGCGCACCATAACGGTCGGAATCTTTCTAAATTTCAAAGCGCGGAACATCTCCTCGCCGCCCGCGCCCGGCGGCGTGCGGTAGTCGGCCTCG
>JALZHC010000243.1 GCA_030914105.1 Acidobacteriota bacterium | reverse complement strand
CGTCCGAGGCTTAGCGGCAGCTTCGTCAACAGCCGGAGAGAAATGTCGGTTGACAGCGCGCGCCGGAGGGTTATAGACTGAGGCTCGTTGATGAAATTGATTTTCAATTTCGTCTACGGCCCGGAAGTTGCAAGCGGGAAAAAGAAGAAGCCCCCGGCTCTGCCAAGCCGGAGGCTTCCGGGTGCAGCGTCCACCCAGAACTACAGGTTAAGCGGCGGAGCGGCGTGCGCGAGCATACCAGCGCGCCTCCGACTCCACAAACATCCGTCCCAAACTGACGGATTCGAAGACAGGAGGCCCAGGTGTTTTCCCCTTCCATTTCATCCACGCGCCGCGACTCTTCTTCATTCACGCGGCACGGCTCTTCATCCGCACAGCGCGGCTCTTCATCCACACAGCACGGCTCTTCTTCGTCCGTGCCGCGCAGCCCTTCTTCGTCCGCGCGGCGCGACTCTTTTTCACCCGCGCGGCGTGGACGCACGTCCCGTCTGCCGAACTTAAAGAGGTTCCTCTTCGCGTCGTCGCTCGTCCTGCTGGCGCTTGCGGCCCCGCTCGCGGCGCAGACCACGAGCCAGGTTGCAGCGACGCGGCAGCAGCCGCAGGCCGTGCAGCCACAGTCCGAGGTCGAGCGTCTGCGCGGCGAGGTCAGAGACCTGCGCGAAGAGGTCGAGCGTCTGCGCGCGCTCGTCGAGTCGAAGGCCGAATCAAAGCAACCGTCGGCCACTCGGCAGCCGTCAGCGGCTCAGCCGTCGTCGGAGGCCGCGCAAGGTCAGAGTTCCGAGAGCGCGCATCAGGCTTCTGAGAGTGCGCGTCAGGCTTCCGAGAGCGCGCGCCGGGCTGCGAGTTCTGAAACGGGAGGTGCGCCGCAGTCAACCGGAGCGCCGGAGAGTCCGCGCGTGGCTCTCGCGACTAAGGCGCAGGGCGGCGACCTCGCGGGCGCTGGCAATCTTCTGCGCACAGACCGCATAACCATCGGCGGCTACGGCGACGCACAGTTCCGCGGCGAGGGTGTCAACGAGAAGACGGAAGGCGGCGCGCGTCCGACCTTTGCGATGCCGCGCGTCGTCGTCGGCCTGGCGGCGGTGCTCTCGGAGAAGCACAACATCGTCTTCAACTCGGAACTCGAATACGAGTTCGCGGGCGGCGAAGTCGAGGTCGAGCAGGCGTTCGTCGAGTGGAAGGCGCGGCCTGAGTTCGCCTTCCGCGGCGGCGTCTTCGTGCCCGCGCTCGGACGCTTCAACGTCTACCACGACTCGAACCTTAACCTGACCACAATCCGCCCGCTCCTCAACCAGTTCGTCGTCCCCACGGCCTACTCCGACGCCGGCCTCGGCATACGCGGTCGCTTCCGGCTGCCGCGCAAGATGAAGCTCTCTTACGAACTCGACGTGGTCAACGGCATGCGCGCGGGCGTCGAAGAAGGCGAGGAGGCTGGAGCAGGCCCTTTCTCGCGCCTCGCGGGGCAGGCCGGGGCGGCGGAGATTCACGGGCTGGCGTTCGAGGACAACAACCGCGACAAGGCCATCGTCGCACGCGTCGGCCTCTCGCCCTTCAAGGGTTTCGAGTTCGGCTTATCCGGCTACAGAGGCCGCGTCTCGGATGATGACGACCCACACGTCACGGCCTCGATGTTCTTCTTTGACGCTTCTTATCGTCGCGGCGGACTCGTCATCAACGGCGAGTACGGGCGCTCGCGCCTGAAGGGCGCAGGCATCCCACGCCGCAGTCCGGCCCCGCCGGCCTTCAACCCCTCGGACGAGGAGAGCGCCGACGCCCTGGCAGACTTTCTCGCCGCGCCCGCGCCGGGGCAGGACGGCTTCTACGTCGAGGGCGCTTATCAGTTTCGCCCGCGCTTCGTCGTCCGCCACTTCGACGAGGGCGGCTTCATCGCGCCCGTCTTCCGCTTCGAGGGCGTGCGCCTCGACCGCACGCTCAAAGACTTCTACCTCAACCGCACGCGCGCGACCGTGGGCCTCAGCGTCGCGCCGTCTTCGGGCGTGATCTTCAAGCTCAACTACCTCTTCAACCGCACGGCGTCGCCCGTGCCGCGTCTGCCCGCGGAGCTCGAAGAGGAGTTCGGCCTCCGCCTCCTGCCTTTCAGAGGCTACGGGCGCGACGGCTTCGCGGGGTCTGTGACTTACGTCTTTTAGTTGAGGTCAGGTTCTTTTAAGGGAAGTCAGGCTTATGAGAGAGTATGTGAAGTTCGTCGTCGTCCTGTTCTTCGTCGCGCTGGCCGCGACCGCTTCGAGCATGAGCTTCATGGCGCGGCATGCATCGGCCAAGCCCGCCTTCATGGATCGATACGACCGCGACCCCTACTCGAAGGCGCAGCTTCGAGGGCGCTGCACGGTCTGCCACGTCGGACGCGGCGGGGCCGAGCGCAACGACTTCGGCGAGGCGTTCGAGGACGCGGGCTACCGCATCACGCCCAAACTCCGAGAGAAGTTTCCCGCCGTCTTCGAGCCGAAGGCCGACAACGCCTCGCCCGGTCGTTAATTTCTTCGCGCCCTTCGCGCCATCTCCAGCGCCTTTGCGGTTAAGTGAGACCGGCTTAACCGCAAAGACGCTGGAGGAGGCGCAGAGGGCGCAAAGTTTTTTCCCTTCCATTCGAGAAGTCCGCGCAAACTTAAAGCCGCGGACGTTGACGAGGACGCCCGCGGCTCTTCTTGAATGCCCGACGCGGCGATTGCTCAAGCACCAACCCCTAACCCCCAACCCCTATCCCCCGCCTTCAGTAGTTAGCGAGCGCTTCGAGCGCGCGGCGGTCATTGAGGAGAAGGCTCGTGCCTTTGACCTCGATGAAGCGTTCGTGCTTGAACTCGCTGAAGAGGCGCGTGACGGTCTCGCGCGAAGCGCCGATGAGCTGACCGATCTCTTCGTGCGTGAGGGCGAGCGTCAGGCGCTCGCCGTGCGCCTTGCCGTTGCCGTGCGCCTTGCCGTTGCCGTCCGAGCCGTAGCCGCCGACTTCGAGGAGGAAGCGCGCGAGCTTGCCCGCCGCCGAGTTCGAGAGTCCGAGCATGCGTACCTGTTCGAGCGCCGCGCGGTAGTTGCTGCCGAGCTGCTGCGCGACGCGCAGAGAGGCTTCGCCGTGCGCGGCGAGGAAGCGCAGGAACTCTTCGCGCTTGACGAAGTTGACCTGGCAGGGTTCGAGCGTCTCCGCCGTCACCTCGTAAGGCGCGTCCGAGAGCACGGCGCAGAGGCCGAGGACTTCGCCCGCCCGGACGATGCGCGTGATGATGACGCGCGCGTCGCCCGAAGAGGCCGAGAGCTTGACGCGGCCCGAACAGAGCACGTAGACGCCGCGTGCGGGCTGCCCCTCGACGAAGAGCAGCGCGCCCTTCGGGTAGAGCGTCGAGAACTTCACGGCGTCGAAGGCGCGCAGGGCCGACTCCGGGAGGTTGCAGAAGGAGCGCGTCTCGCGCTGGCGGCAGCCCTCGCAGCGCTCGACGATTTCCACTCCGTATGGTGAATGCATGAGTCCTCCGGCTTCCGGTTTCAGGCGACGTGGCGAGCGAGGCGGCCTTAAAAAGTGGTTTCGATGCCGAAACCCGCGCGACGAATCATGCGCGCGCCAGACGGCCCGCGCTCGCCGAAAGAGGCGGAGGCGCGGGCGCGCGACGCCGCCGCGTGCACGCCGTTTCGGCAACCGTCGTGCCAGCATCAATCCGCTCGTCCGGCCAGAAAAAAGCCGACCTTTCCCACGGTCGCGCAGAAATTTCCCCCACCGGCTGCGGAAAAACTCACACGTCACAGGCGCGCGTGCGCGCCGTCACAGACACGCGACCGCCGGAAATGCTCTACGTGCCCGCGGGGGCATCCTTGTGATAAAGTCTTCGCCGAACCTACCAGAGTCTTTCATGCCGAACGTGTCTCGGAGGAGGGAAATTATGAGACGACTAGCAACGCGCCTGTGCGTGCTGGCGCTCGCGCTCTGCGCCGCGGCTCTCGCCGAAGGACAGACGCCGCGCGCGCGCTTCAGCGTCCAGGAGCTTCTGAAAATCCGCCGCGTCGCAGGCCCGCAACTCTCGCCCGACGGCAAGTGGATCGTCTATCAAGTGACCGTGCCCGACGTTTCAGCCAACCGCAGCCTCACGCAGGTCTACTTAATCTCCACGTCGGGCGGCGAGCCGAAGCAGTTGACGACGGGCACGTCTTCGGCGAGCGAGCCTGCGTGGTCGCCCGACGGCTCGCGCGTGGCCTTCATCACGGGCGGTCAGGTCTGGACGATGAAGCCGGACGGCTCAGACCGCAAGCAGGTGACAAGCCTTTCGACCGGCGCGGACGGCCCCCTGTGGTCGCCCGACGGGAAGTGGATTGCGTTCACCTCGGACGTGTACCCGGACTGCGCCGACGACGCCTGCAACAAGCGTCGGGACGAGGAGGCCGCTGCCAACAAGTACAACGCACACGTCGCCACGCGCCTGCTCTACCGACACTGGACTGAGTGGAAGGGCGACAAGCGCACGCACGTCTTCGTCGTCAGCTCCGACGGCGCAGGCGCGGCGCGCGACCTCACGCCCGGCGACTTCGATGCGCCGCCCTTCTCTCTGGGCGATCCGACCGACTACGCCTTCTCGCCCGACTCGAAGGAACTTGCCTTCGTCAGAAACACGGACAAGATCGAAGCCATCTCGACGAACGCAGACATCTTCGTCACTAAGGTCGCCGCGCCCCAACCCGGCGTCGACGAAGTGAGGTCCATAGAGCGTCTAACGGGCGACAACCGCGGCGCGGACAAGACGCCGCGCTACTCGCCCGACGGGCGCTTCATCGCCTACCGCTCGCAAACAACCGCCGGGTTTGAGAGCGACCGCTGGCGTCTGATGCTCTACGACCGGCGGGCGAAAAAGACGCGCGAGCTTCTCCCCAAACTCGACGCCTACGTTGACGACTTCACCTTCGCGCCCGACGGAAACTCCATCTACTTCACCTCCGGCGAGCGCGGCGACGAGCCGCTCTACAACGTCTCCGTGGCCGACGGCTCGATGAAGAAACTCATCGGCGGATTCATCGGCGACCTGCAAATCTCGCGCGACTCGCACTTCCTCGTCTTCACGCGCTCGACCGCCACCACGCCGACCGAAGTTTTCATGGCACGGCTCGACGGCATCGTCGCCGCAGGCGGCGCGGGCAACCAGGCCATTCAACTGACGCACGAGAACGACGCGCTTATGCAGCCGTTTGGACTGCGGCCCGCCGAGGAAATAACTTGGACAGGCGCGGGTGGGACGAAGATCGCGGGCTGGCTTGTGAAGCCGCCGGACTTCGACCCGTCGAAGAAGTACCCGTTAGTCGTGCTCATCCACGGCGGGCCGCAAGGGGCTTGGGACAATAACTGGGGCTATCGCTGGAACCCGCAAATCTACGCCGCGGACGGCTACGTCGTCTTTATGCCGAACCCGCGCGGCTCGACGGGCTACGGCCAGCAGCTCACGAACGAAATCTCCGGCGACTGGGGCGGCAAGGCTTACACGGACATCATGAACGGCGTGGCGCAGGTCGCCTCGATGCCTTTCGTTGACAAGAACAACATCGGCGCGGCCGGCGCGAGTTACGGCGGCTACATGGTGGACTGGATTCTCGGCCACAACGACGACCCGCGTTTTAAATTTAAGACGCTCGTCTCGCACGCAGGCGTCTTCAACCTGACGAGCATGTACGGCGCGACCGAAGAGCTCTGGTTCCCCGAATGGGAGTTCAAGGGCACGCCCTGGGAGAACCCGACGCTCTACGAGAAGTGGTCGCCGCACCGCTTCGCCAAAAACTTCCACACGCCGACTCTGGTCACGGGCGGTGAGCTGGACTTCCGCGTCCCCGTCGACCAGGACTTGCAGCTCTTCACATACCTCCAGCGCCAGGGCGTCGAGTCCAAGCTCGTCATCTTCCCGAACGAGGGCCACTGGATTCTCAAGCCGGCGGATTCGCAGTTCTGGTACACGACCGTCCTCGACTGGCTCGACAAGCATTTGAAGTCCGGCGCTTAGATCGTTCGCAGTTTGCATCCGAAAACGTGATGCCGCCCGTTTGCGCTGCGCAGCGCAAACG
>JALZHC010000242.1:875-6047 GCA_030914105.1 Acidobacteriota bacterium | reverse complement strand
AGGCCCGAACATGAGGCCCCCGAACAGCGTCGCGGCGGTCGCCGCCGCACTCAGCAGGAGACTCCCCGTCAGTCCCCACGCCGCCGCGAACGTCGCCGGCGCGAGCGCCACAGTCACAAGATCGTGCGTCTTCCCCGAAGGCATAGAAGCAATAGTTAGTAGCCGGCAGCCAGTAGAAAAGCCTACAGCCGGTAGAAAACTTTGAGCGGCGCACCTGCTCTTCGGCAGTCGCGTGCCGCTCATAAGACTACTACCGACTGCCGGCTACTGACTACTGCTTATAGCCAGCGGCCTGTGCGCCAGAGCAGCCGTTTGCCCGCGCGCGCGGGGCGGGTTACACTGTGCCGCTTGAAGTGAGCATGGCGAAGAAGGGAAAGGCACAGGTCTATCTTGAGTACGCGGCGGCGCGCGCGCTGCTTTCGGGTTTGGGCGCGCTGCCGAGGCCGCTTGCGGTCGCCGCCGGGCGCGCACTCGGCCACGCGGCTTACGTGCTCGCCGGAGGCCTGCGCCGCACGGGTCTTCGCAATCTCGAACTTGCCTTCCCCGACGTGGACGAGCGCGAGCGCAAAAAGATTCTGCGCGGCTCGTTCGTCAGCCTGGGCCGTCAACTCGGCGAGTTCAGCCAGTTCCCGCGCGCGACCGAAGAGAGCCTGCGCGCCGTCGCCGAGTACGACCGCGAGGACGTGAAGCTCTTAGACGTGGCGCGCGAGCGCGGGCGCGGCGTCATCTTCCTCACCTCGCACCTCGGCGCTTGGGAACTCCTCTGCTTCGCACACTCCGTCTTCTACGAGCCGATCAGCTTCCTTGTGCGCCCGATGGACAACCCGCGCATTGACGCGTTGGTCGAGCGGCTGCGGACGCGCTTCGGCAACCAGCCGATTGATAAAAAGATGGCCGCGCGCGCGGCCCTGCGCCTGCTCAAACAGGGCGGCACGCTCGGCGTTCTCGCAGACCTCAATACGCAGGAGCGCGAGGGCGTCTTCGTCCCCTTCTTCGGCCACCTCGCCTGCACGACCGCCGGCGTCGCCACGCTCGCCCTTCGCACGAACGCCACAGTCATCCCCGTCTGCGCCCCTTGGGACGAGCGGCAAGGAAAGTTTGTCTTTCGCGGCGGCCCCGTCATCGAACTCGTCCGCACGGGCGACGACGAGCGCGACGTAGAGATCAACACCGCACGCTTCACCGCTGCCATCGAACGTCACGTCCGGATGTTCCCAGACCAGTGGCTCTGGATTCACAAGCGCTGGAAGACACGCCCGCCCGGCGAGCCAGACCTCTACGCCCGGACGAAAAATCTCCGCCAGGAAACGGAAGGCGGCGCGAAAATTTCTGCGCCGCCCTCAACCGAGAAGGTATCAAAAGCTTAGTTAGCTGATTCTGAGGAATCACTTTAACCCTATGAATTCAGCAGTTTACGCTTTCCTGTTTCGTCTGTCACAAAATTGTGGAGAAAGTTGCATTTTCTTCTTGACAGGAGACAAAAAATCGGTATAATTTCGCACCAAGTTAACGAAGCAGTTACAAGACATCTTTAAGTGGTGCTTCGACGATGATTGAAATGAGCGGCGGTTGGGTTCATTCAGTCTTACGGGCAAGGGCCAGGGTTTCGATTTAGGCCCCGTTTAAGATTGAGCAAGACTTCGAGCAATTTATCTCGCCCATCCCAACAACGACCGCCACAAAGCCGGATCGCCCGTAGGTGACGATCTCCAGCACATTGTCAACGCCACCCTGAATCTCCGAGCCTGCCCGAAATTCACCCCGCCGGTTAACCCTAAACCGGCGGGGTGCCTTCTTTTTAGCCATCAGCGTTCAGCAATCAGCTTTCAGCTTTTGGCTTCTTTAACAAAACGCTTCACCTCATCGCCCAACTCTCAAAAGAAATAAAGCTGATCGCTGACGGCTGAGTGCCGAAAGCTTTCACATCGCCAAACCGCCGTCGGCCTGGACGACCTGACCCGTGATGTAGCGCGCCTCTTCGGAGAGCAGGAAGCAGGCGATGCGCGCGACCTCTTCAGGCTCGGCCAGGCGTTTCATCGGAATCTGTTCGAGGAGCTTCTGGCGGTAAGCCTCGTCGAGCGCGTGCGACATGTCCGTGGCGACGAGTCCGAGCGCGAGGGCGTTGACGGAGACGTTGCGGCTGGCGACCTCTTTGGCGAGCGCCTTCGTCAGCCCGATCATCCCTGCTTTCGAGGCGGAGTAGTTCGACTGCCCGGCCATGCCGACGAGGCCGCTGACGGACGAGACGTTGAGTATCGAGCCGCCCGTGTCGTTCCTGAGCATGTGCCGGAGTGCCGCACGCGAGAAGTTCCAGGCACCTTTGAGGTTCGTGTCGAGGACGGAGTCCCAATCCTCCTCCTTCATGCGGAGGATCAGGTTGTCGCGCGTGATGCCGGCGTTGTTGACGAGGAAGTCTATGCGCCCGAAGGCTTCCTTCGTCTGCTTGACCATCTCGGCGGCGGCCTCTGTGTCTGCCACGTCGCAACGGGCGGCGAGCGCGCGCACGCCCAAAGTTTCAATCTCGCCCTTCAGAGTCTCCGCCGCCTCTGCGCTCTGCGCGTAGTTGAAGGCCACGTCGGCTCCGCGCCGCGCGAGTTCCAAAGCGATTGCGCGACCGATGCCGCGCGTCGCGCCCGTCACGATGCACGCGCGACCGGAAAAGGTTTTCGCTCCTTCAGACTTCGCTCCATCAATCAAGGTCGTTCTCCTTATTCGTCGAGTTTGAGCGAACGCAGGTACTCGCGGAACTGCGGGCCGAGGTCGGGGCGCTTGAGTGCGAACTCGACCGTGGCGATGAGGAAGCCGAGCTTATCGCCGGCGTCGTGGCGCGTGCCCTCGAAGCGGACGGCGTAGAAGTCGCGCTTGCGCAGGAGCGCTCGCATGGCGTCGGTGATTTGAATCTCGCCGCCCGCGCCGGGCTTCGTGTTCTCGATCTCGGCGAAGATGTCGGGCGTGAGGATGTAGCGACCGATGATGGCGAGGTCGGAGGGCGCTTCCTCGAACGGCGGCTTCTCGACCATGTCGCGGACGCGGAAGACGCCGGGGCGTATCTCCTCCGCGTCGAGCACGCCGAAGCGCGAGATAGCTTCGCCCGCGACGCTCATCGTGCCGAGCACGGGCGCGCCCGTCTCCTCGTAGATATCGAGCATCTGTCGGAGCGCGGGCACGCGCGCGTCCACGATGTCGTCGGCGAGCATGACTGCGAAGGGCTCACCTTCGACGAAATCCTTCGCCTGAAGGATGGCGTGGCCGAGGCCGAGCGCCTGCTTCTGCCGCACGTAAGAGATGCGCGCCAGCTCCGAGACCGAACGCGCCTCTTCGACCAGCTCGCCCTTGCCGCGCTCGCGCAGCATGTTCTCCAGCTCGAACGAGATGTCGAAGTGATCTTCGATGGCGCTCTTGCCGCGCCCGGTAACGATGATGATCGACTCGACGCCTGCGGCGACCGCCTCCTCGACGACGTACTGGATGAGCGGCTTGTCAACGAGCGGCAGCATCTCCTTCGGCGAAGCCTTCGTCGCGGGCAGAAAGCGCGTGCCCAGGCCCGCCGCCGGGAAGACTGCTTTGCGAATCTTCTGGGGCATAAGTAGCTTTTAGCGTTCAGCCATCAGGTTTCAGCTTTGTGCCTGGCGCGGCAGTCAACTTTCGATTAGTCGCGGCGCTTCGGAAGAAGTAGAAGCTGAAAGTTGACGGCTGAACGCTGACGGCTCCTCTTCTTGACAGCCCGCTGCGCCGTCCGCTAGGTTCAATTTTTTGCCGTGGCTGTCGGAAGACGTAAACTGATAACACACGCCGAAGGGTGACAGCAAATGCTCGACTTGAACTACGTCCGCAACAACCTCGAACGCGTGCGCGCGGCGCTCGAAGCGCGCGGCGCTTCCGCCGCCCCCCTCGACGACTTCGCCGCGCTCGACTCGGAACGCCGCCGCGTCATCGCCGAATCGGACGGGCTGAACGCGCGTCGCAACTCGTCGAGCCGCGAGATCGGCGCGCTGATGAAGGAGGGCAAAAAGGAGGAGGCCGAGGCGCGTCGGCGCGAGGTTGGCGAGCTGAAGGAGCGCATCTCGGAGCTTGAGCGCGCGCGCGACGAGGCCGAGCGGCGCATGCACGAGCTTCTGGCCGCGATCCCGAACGTCCCGCACGAGTCCGTGCCCGTCGGAGCGGACGAGTCGGCGAACAAAGAGGTGCGGCAGTGGGGCGAGCAGCCGCGCTTCGACTTCGAGCCGCGCGACCACGTCGAGCTAGGCACCGAACTCGGCATCCTCGACCTCGAACGCGCGGCGAAGATTGCCAGCGCGCGCTTCGCAATCCTGAAAGGCGCGGGCGCGCGTCTGGAGCGGGCGCTCATTAACTTCATGCTCGACGTGCACACGCGCGAGCACGGCTACGAGGAGACGCTGCCGCCCTTCATCGTCAACCGCGACTCTCTGTTCGGCACGGGGCAGTTGCCGAAGTTCGAGGCAGACCTCTTCAAGCTCACGGATGAGCGCGGCCTCTACCTCATCCCGACCGCGGAAGTTCCCGTGACGAACATCCACCGCGACGAGATTCTCGACGCCTCGGAGCTGCCCATGAAGTTCGTCTCCTACACGCCCTGCTTCCGCTCCGAGGCCGGCTCTTACGGGCGCGACACGCGCGGCGTGATACGCCAGCACCAGTTCGACAAGGTCGAGCTGGTCAAGCTCGCGCTTCCCGAAAACTCTTACGACGAACTCGAAGGCTTGACGCGCGACGCCGAAGAAATCCTTCAGAAGCTCGGCCTGCACTACCGCGTCGTCACGCTCTCGACCGGCGACATGGGCGCGTCATCGGCGAAGACTTACGACATAGAGGTCTGGCTTCCCAGCCAGAACACCTTCCGCGAAATCTCCTCCTGCTCGAACTTCGAGGACTACCAGGCGCGGCGCGCGCAGATACGCTTCCGGCGTGCGGGCGGCGGGAAGCCCGAATACGTCCACACGCTCAACGGCTCCGGCCTCGCCGTCGGGCGCACGTGGCTCTCGATCTTAGAGAACTACCAGCAGCCGGACGGCTCGGTCCTTATCCCCGAAGCGCTCAGGCCGTACATGGGCGGGGCGGAAAAGATAGAAGGCAGAAGGCAGAAGGCAGAAGGCAGTAAAGCGTAAAGCGGTCGCCGCCAGTGTCGCCGGGCGAAACGAAAAGCAGAAGGCC
>JALZHC010000242.1:0-865 GCA_030914105.1 Acidobacteriota bacterium | reverse complement strand
GCCGTAGGCAGTCAAGACGACGAAACGTTTTGACTGCCTACTGCCTTCTGCTTTCTGCCTTCTGCCTATTGCCTTCTGTTCTATTCGACCTTCAGCTCGAACGGCATGACGGCGAGCATCTGACCCTGCTCGAAGCGGTCGAACATGGCAGCCTCGCGGAAGAGGGGTCGCATCTCTCTGGGGAGCGAGTTGATGAAGGCGGCGCGCTGCTCTTCGGCGCGGACGCGTGCCGAGTCTTCGTCGTCGCCGCCGCCGAAGAACTGCTGGAGGAAGGTTCGCGGCGCGGGGTAGACGACGCGGCGCACCTGTCGGTCGGCGGGAATCCGTGCCAATTCTTTGGCGACATCAATCGCGCGGTCGAGTCCGCCGAACTCGTCAACCAGGCCGTTCTCTCGCCCTTGCGCGCCAGTCCAGACGCGCCCCTCTGCGATGGAGCGGACGTACTCCTTGTCGCGCCCACGCCCTTCGGCGACCTTCGGCAGAAACTCCTCCTCATACTCGCGCCGGAGCATCGACTCGAACTTCTTGCGCTCGTCGTCTGTGAACTTGTCGGTCTCGCGGAAGATGCCCGCGTTCTTGCCGCGCGTGAGGTAGTAGCTGGTGATGCCGACCCAGTCGTAGAAGCCCGTCATGACGGGCTTGTAGGCGAAGATGCCGATGGAGCCGGTGAAGGTCAGAGGCTCGGCGACGATCTTGTTCGCGCCCATCGAGACGTAGTAGCCGCCCGACGCCGCCAGATCGCTCATCGAGACGACGACGGGCTTCTTCTTCTTCGCCTCCACGACGGCGTTCCAGATCAAGTCCGAGGGGTAGACCGAGCCGCCGGGGCTGTCCACGCGCAGCACAATCGCCTTCACGTCCTTGT
>JALZHC010000241.1 GCA_030914105.1 Acidobacteriota bacterium | reverse complement strand
AAGCGCGCGGCCCGCGTGAAGAAGAACTGGTCTGCGTAGTCCGCCGCACGCCCGCGGCTCTCGCCCGACAACTCGCTCGCGGCCCAGCGCGCGAGCCGAGACATGTAGGCCGGCTCGGTGCGCTTAAGAAACGCGCCCGCCGCCGCGGCCAGAGCTTGAAGGTCAACCCCGCCCTGAAGGTCAACGCCTGCCTGAACATCAACGCCTGTCTGAACGTCAGCGTCGGGTTGAACCTTAGCGTCGGCTTGAGCGTCAGCGCCCGCGAAGCTCTCGTAGAGAGCGCGCCTGCCTTTGAAGCTGAGTCCGCGCGCCGCCGCGTCGAGTTCTTCAAGGCGAGCGGCGCGCAGGTCTTCGCACGCACGCAAGGCTTCGAGCCAGCGCCGCCCAAGCTCGCCGCGTCGCGCGGCGTCCGTCTCGTCGGCGAGTAAGGATGGCACTTCGTCGGACGCGAAGCGCGCGCCTTCCCACTCTACGCGCGACGCCTCAGAGCAGCGCCTCAGCTCCTCCGACACTTCGCGCGCCGACTCCTCCGCGTGCTTCAAACACGCCGCGCCGGCGAGAGCGCGCAAGCCCGCGCGCTCCGTCTCGAACTGTGCGTGCGTCTCGGCGCGCGCGCGCCGGAGGTCTTCCACGGCCTCGCGCGTCCAGAGTTCCGCGTAGCGCTCCTCGAAGGGCTGGAGGTCTACCCGCGCCTCGATGCCGGCGTGGCGCTGGAACAGCTCGCGCTCGACGGCGGAGCGGTAGGCGGCGTAGTCGCGTCGGTAGTCGCTCGGGTTCATCTGCCGCGGGGCCGAGTCGGCGCTCCCGTCGCGGCGCGCCGGGAAAGTCTTCGGGGTGTGGCCGCGCGAGATGCGTGCCGGCTTGGGGCACGCCGCGTCCAAGCCGAAGTGACGCACACCACACCGGCCAAGCCTTGGGTAAATGCTAACTTCTGTTTGATTGTAGCACGCGGGCGGCGGCGGTCGCGTGGGGGCCGCTTGTCTGGCAGGTTCGGAGATAAATTTCGGGGATAAATAAGGAGCGGGCGCGGCAAACTTGGGGAATGCCGCGCCCGCTCTAATTTGTGGTCACTGTCCTCACCCCAGCAACCACTGAGACGGAGGATTCACCAACCGTCTCTCTTGCCCCACAAATCATATAGCAATGCCGATGCCATGCGAATGAGGACGCGACGCGGGCAAAATTTTGCGCTTTTGCTGGACTTCTCACGCACGCCGCCGACCGGGCAGTGAGTAAAAGATGGTGGCCGGTGTAAGACTTACACCCGCCCTCGCGTAAAAATTTCTCGGCCCGCCGACTTTCAGCCCGCGCCCAGGTTTCGACGGATGGCGTCGGCGAGTCCGTCGGCCAGCCGCTCGATCTCCTCCTGCCGCTGCCCCTCGATCATGACGCGCGCCAGAGGCTCCGTGCCCGAATAGCGGAGCAGCAGACGCCCGCGCTCGCCGAGCCGCGCGCGCACGTCGCCCGCGCAACTCTCGATCTCGTCCACCTCTTCAAACGGCCTCTTCTCGCGCACGCGCACGTTGACGAGCACCTGCGGCAGACGCTCGAAGCCTTCGGTCAACTCGTGCAGAGGTCGGTCGGCCTCGACGAGCGCGCGCAGGAGGTTGACGGTCGTAATCAACCCGTCGCCCGCGAGGCTCGTCCGCGGGAAGATGATGTGGCCCGACTGCTCGCCGCCGAGCGCCGCGCCAGTGCGCAGAAGTTCTTCGAGCACGTACTTGTCGCCCACGTCAGCGCGCAGCAACTCGACGCCGAGCGTGCCGAGCGCGAGTTCCAGGCCGAGGTTGCTCATCACTGTGGCGACGACCGTGTCGCGCGCAAGCTCCCCGCGCTCTTTCATTCGTTTCGCCAGAACCCAGAGCGTCGCGTCGCCGTCGACGAGTTGGCCGCGCGCGTCCACGAAGAGCGAGCGGTCTGCGTCGCCGTCGTATGCGACGCCGAGGTGCGCGCCTTCGGCGACGACGCGGCGCTGAAGCTCTTCCGTGTGGAGCGAGCCGCAGTCGCGGTTGATGTTTCGACCGTCGGGCTTGTTGCCGATGGCGACGACGCGCGCGCCGAGACGCGAGAGCAGCGCGGGCGCGAGTTCGTATGCCGCGCCGTTGGCGCAGTCCAGGACGACGCGGAAGCCTTCGAGACTCAAGCCCGCGGCGACTTCCCCGGCCAGGTAATCGAGGTAACGCGCCCTCAGCCCGGACGCACGCCGCGCGTCCTCTTCGCCCGCGCCCTCTTCATCTTTGCCCGCGCCCTCTTCAACCGCGGAGGCGCTTTCGACAGTCCGCCTCAACGCTGAAGTTGTATCGACAACGCCCCTCGGCGCTGACGTTGTTTCGCCGACCTTTCCGGGTTCCGGTTCCGCAGCCGACGCGTCGCCGCCTTCCATCGCGGCGTAGATGTCCGCTTCGATGAGCCGCTCGGTAGCGTCGTCGAGCTTGCGGCCAGTGGGGGCGAAGATTTTGATGCCGTTGTCCTGGAAGGGATTGTGCGAGGCGCTGACGACGACGCCCGCGTCAGCCGGGAGCGTGCGCGCGAGGTAGGCGACGCCCGGCGTCGTGATGACGCCAGCCGACTCGGCGCGTGCGCCCGCCGCGCGTGCGCCTTCGAGGAAGGCGCGCTCGATCCAAGCGCCCGACTCGCGCGTGTCGCGCCCCGTGATGACGCGCGGCGCGCGCCCAAGCCTCTCCGAGAGGTGTGCGGCGAGCGAGCGCCCCGCCGTGCGCAGCGTCGCGGCGTCGAGCGGGAACCGTCCCGCCTCTCCGCGCATTCCATCCGTGCCGAAAAGTTTTTTCATCGAAGCAATCATAAGAGTTTCAAGTTCAAGGTTCCAAGCTCAAAGTCCAGAACGCGGCTTCAACTTCAAACATAAAACCTGGAACCTTGAAACTTTGAACTGACACCTACTTGTTGACGGTGAACTCCGGCGGGCTTGTCGAGACCAGTTCGACGCGGCCCGCGGCTGAGGGCGGGAGCGAGAGGCGCGGTGTGGGCGTGCCGTCGGGCGCGGCTTCGACGACGAGGCGCACGTCTTCGGGGCGCAGGGCTTCGACGACGGAGCGTGGGCCGCGGAGCGTGACCGAGGCGGCGGTCGCAGGCGTGACCGGCCCGCCCGCGGCGGAGCGGACGGGGATGTTCGTGAAGCGTCGTTGCAGTTGCTCTTCGGCGATCTCGACGCGCACCGAAACGGTCGGGTCGAGCGGCGTGACCTTGTGGTCGGGGATGTCTATGGCGGCCTGCTCGGTGCTCGTCTCGCGCCGGCCTACGAGCGAGATGGTCTCGGTGTAAACCCTTTCAATCGCCTGCACGTGGCTCTCGGGGCCGCGCAGGCGAACCTGCGGCGGCGTGACCTCGACGCCGAGGCGCTCGAAGCCTTCGGGCAGCTCACCCTCGAAGCGCGCCTCGACGGGGACGGCGTGGACGACGACGGGTTCGAGGTGGAGCGTGACGCTGCGGGGCGAGACCTCGATGATGCGGACACCTTCGGGCAGGCTCATCGTGATGTTGTCGGAGAGGCGCGCGACGCGGTCGCCGGGCTTGAGGTTGGTTACGTCGGCGCGCGCGACGAGGTTGCGCGCATTCAGCTCGGCGAGTTTGCCCTGGCTGCCTTCGAGAGTTACGTCAACCTCTTCGACCGGGTCGTTGCCGATGTCCACGCCGTCGGGGAGGATGAACTCCAGCGGTATGGCGCGCTGCCGCATCGTCGCGGGCGCGCGCTGCGTGGTGACGGCGTACCAGAGGCCGAGCGTGATGAGGAGCGCGAGAATCTTCAGCGTCCAGTCCTCAAGGAAGAAGGCGCGCAGCCACTGCCAGGCCACGCCGCGCGCGCCGCCGCTCCTCACTTTTGTGAACCGGAAAGCCATCAGTCAGAGGTTGGAGGTCAGGGCTTAGAGGTTAGTCGTCGCGTGCTAACTGACGCGCGGCCTCTAGCCGCCGACCTCCGCGTTCAGGGTTTCGTTCTCCGCCTCCGCATCCTTCTCCCTCCCGGCCCCGCGCGCCGAAGAGGGTTCGAGCGCGTCGAGGATGGAGGCGCGCAGGCGCGTGCCGTCGAGGCCGCGGCGTATCTGGCCGGCCTGGACGAAGGAGATGAGGCCGGTCTCCTCGCTGACGACGACGGCGACGGCGTCCGTGTCTTCGGTGATGCCGATGGCGGCGCGGTGGCGCGTGCCGAGGTCTTTCGAGAGCAGCGGGTTTAAAGTCAAAGGCAGGAAGCACGCGGCGGCGGCGACGCGATGGCCGCGGATGACGACCGCACCGTCGTGCAGAGGCGTCGCCGGATTGAAGATGGTGACGAGCAGGTCGTAGGAAAGCTCCGCGTCCATCTTCACCCCGCCCTCGATGACGTTGCGGAGGTTGATGGCGCGCTCGATGACGATGAGCGCGCCGGTCTTCGTCGAGGCGAGCGTGGTCGCCGCCAAAACGATCTCGTCGTAGACGCCCTCGCCGAACTGCCCGCGGTGGCGCATGAGGAAAGGCATTCGGAAGCGGTTGCCGAAGGAGATGAGCGCCTGCCGGATTTCGTTCTGGAAGAGGACGATGATGGCGACGCCGACGTAGAGCGGCGCGGGCCGGAGGATGAACTCCAGGGTCGCGAGGTCGTAGCGCGCGGCAGTCCAGTAGAGGAGCGCGAGGCCGCCGATGCCTGCGGCCATCGGCGCGGCGCGCGTGCCGCGGATGAGCCTCAGAAGCGCGTAAACCAGCAGGAAGACCAGCGCGATGTCCACGAAGTTTCGCGGCTCGCGCAAGGATTCGAGGTACTGGTTTGGCGTCTGAAGCAACATTGCTGGCTGTTGGCTATTAGCTGTTGGCTATTAGCTGTTGGCTGTCGGCTACTGTTCATGGCTTCTGACAATGGTCTTCTCTGTCCTTCGCCTAAAGCTAAAAGCTAACAGCCAATAGCTAATAGCTATCCGATGTGCTCTTTGATCGGCTCGTCCGGCCCCGGCTCGCTCTGGCGCGCGGTCTCCAGAAAGATCATGTCCACCATCGGCTCGGCACGTTTGATGTCGCGCTCGATCTGACGGATCGACTTTTCGATGTCGTCGGTCTCCAGTTCGTCGCGGAAGTTGACGTGCGCGTTAATCAGAATCTGCTTCGGCGCGAGGTGCATCGTCAGAAGCTCGACGACCTCGACGACGTTCGGGTGTTCGAGTATCGCGCAGCGTATCGCCTCGCGCGACTTCTCGGTCGCGGCCTCACCGAGCAGAAGTCCGCGCGACGAACGGGCGAGCGCGAACGCGACGAACGCCAGCACGCCGCCGATGGCGATTGAAGCGAGGCCGTCCCAGTACGCGCCGGCCTGCGGCCCGACCCTGTGCTCGGTCAGGTAGAGTCCGGCGGCGGCGATAATGATGCCGACGAGCGCCGCGGAGTCTTCAAAGAGCACGGTCTTCGCGGTCGGGTCTTTCGACTCGCGCAGGTACTCGCCGAAGGTCAGGCCCTCGTGCCGCGCTTCGCGCATCTCCTGGTAGACGGCCACGGAGATTGAGACGCCTTCGAGGAGAAAAGAGCCTGCGAGCACGCCGTAAGCCCAGCCCAGACGCTCAGGCGTGTGCGGGTGGTAGAGCTTGACGACGCCCTCGTAGACGGCGTAGGTCGCGCCGACGCCGAAGATGAAGATGGCCGCGATGAAAGACCAGAAGAAGCGCTCCTTGCCGTAGCCGAAGGGGTGCTTCTCGGAGGCGGGGCGACGGTAGAACCTGAGGCCGAGCAGGAGGAAGATTTGGTTCGTCGTGTCGGCCAGCGAGTGCAGCGCCTCGGCCATCATGCCCGAAGAGCCGGTCATCCCGGCGGCGACGAACTTCATTACCGCTATCAGCGCGTTGCAGAGCAGTGCGCCGACCACCGCCAGCATCCCCAGCGACCTCCACCCTCTTGTGCTTGCACGCCTCCGCGCCAATTATGCGGCAAAAACGGGCGCAAATCAACGCTGACGCACGAGCTGTCGGCATCGTCCGGTCGTTCTTAAGTTCTGTTTGCGTGACTTCAGGCTTTGACTTTGACGCGGCGCTTGAAGCGTCCGCGCAGGAGGACGCCGACGAGTTCGCCGCTCTGGTT
>JALZHC010000832.1 GCA_030914105.1 Acidobacteriota bacterium | reverse complement strand
TTGCGGGCTGACGAAGCTTTAGACGCTGCGCGCGCGGACTTTGCTGCTTTGCCTCTAACTTTGGCGGCGAGGTTTTTTGACGTTGGGCGAGAGACGAAGTCGCGACAACACGACGGCGGGCGAGCGCGCGAAGGCACGGCTGCTGCGCTGGTCGCCGCTCTTCGTCTTCCTGCTGCTCGCGCTCCCTCTGCCCGCCTACTTCCTCTTCCGCTACTTCACGGCCACCGAAGCCGTCGGCGAGTACCTTCTGCTCGCGCTGACCTCGCTCGGCCTCGCCTCGGTCTTCGGGCTGCTGGCGGCGCTCGCCGTCCTCTTCTACCGCAAGCTCTGGGAGCGACGTCTGCGTGAGCGGCTCGCGGCGGACGGCGTGACGGAGGGAGAGCTTTCGTGGTTCATGTCCGAGCTGACCGACGCCGAGCGGCGCGCGCTCCGGCAGATGAGCGCGCGCAACCCTCTCCTCGCCGATGCCTACCGCGAGACGCTCGCCGCCCGCGTCACCGCTTCGCGAGTGCTCGCACGCGCGCGCGCCGAAGCGGAGACGGTCGAACGACGTTTGCGGAGCGCCGCGAGCCTGCCCGCCGAGAGCCGACGCCAGCTCGAAGAGGACTTGCGGAAAGACCGCGCGCGCCTCGCACGCGTCCAGACGGAAGCCGCCGAGCACTACCGCGAGACGGAAGCGCGCCTCCAAATCATCGAGGCAATGGCCGACCGCGACGCGAGCCACGACGAGACCGAACTCGCCCTCCAACGCCTCGGCTCGCTCCGCGAAAACGTCCCGCTCGGCCTCAACGCCAAGCGCCTCGAACAGGAAGCGCGCGAAGAGATCGAGCGCGAGATGCGAGAGCCTTCGACGCCCGCCGAAGCCGAGACTCAAGGAAAAACAGAGCCTGATGCCGGCGCGCGCCCCGGCTCTCTTCAACGACCGGGCAGCCAACGACCGGGCGAATGAAGCTGTCTAACTATCCTCAACTCCCATCCGTCTGAGACGCTCTTCAAAGTCTGAGAGTCGGTAGACGCCCGTCTCGACGCGCTCGGCGAAACCCTCGCCGACGAGCGCATGATTGCCCTTGCCGGCATCGGGGCGCGAAAGGCCCGCGACCTTCGCAAGCTCGCCGAGCAGAGTCATACCTGCGCCCGCGAGATACGCGCGCGCAACCTCGCGCAGCGCCACCTCGCGCCGCACACGCGTCGAAAGCTCCGCGGCGAAGCGCGCCTCTGTGAGCGTCCAGATGTACGTGAACCAGGGTTCGTAGAGAACCTCCTGCGGGATGACCTTCAGAGACCTCTGCAACTCGTCGAGCGCGCGCGTGAACCTCGCGCGGTCTTCTACTCCTGACTCCTTCCGCAGGTCTGCCGTCGCCATCTCCCACTCCCTGCGCAGCACCCGTAGGATCGCACGCGCGTCCGCCGAGAGCGCCTTCGCCTCGTCGCGCCGGGCCACGCCCCAGAGCGCGTTGAAGTGAGGCACGAGCCGCGGCGCGACGAAGGTCGCGCGCGCCTTGGCGAGCTTCGCGTAGAAGACCCGACCGCGCCGCATCACCTCATCCTTCAAAAGCCAGGTCGCGCTGCTCTCCGGGTCTTTCTGCACGTTGCGCGGCATGTGCGCGTCGCGCCGCCCGCAGACGGCCACGTAGAGCGAAGGGCCGGGCCGCCGCGCATCGGTCATGGCGAAGCAGAAGCCGACCGACTCGACGAACCTCTCGGCCTCGACCGCGCTCTCGACGCGCGACTCCGGCTCGCGCCGCCACATGCGGTCGCGGAAGACCTCGACCTCTTCAGGCAAACTCTTCATCGCACGCCAGCACGAACACGGAATCAAGTCCGCGGCGGTCTGAACTCTCAGAGTTCAACTTCACCTCGCGTCTCTCCGGAAGAAGGCGAGCCGAAACTGGAACTCGGAATCCGTCGCTCCAGAAATATCCCGCGCGACCTTGACAAACTATCTCAAACATTGTTTAAATCACTGTGCCTGCTCTTTTTCTTGGGCAGGAACGATGTTTTCAAGGCTCCGGCACAAAAGGGCGGGCGCTTGGGTTCCGCCCGACTCGGAGTTTCCCCAACCGTCCTTCCTCCGCCATGTCAACAGGCGAAAAACACGAAAGCCTGAGCCGAAGGCCGTGAGCACGACGCTCCGCGTAAGTCGCCGCACGCCCGGCGCGCGACTCACCCGGTCACACGAACTCCTGGAGGTGCACCTTGACCGGCAACACCGAAGAGCGGAAGAGAGAATCCTTACCTCAGCCGAAAAACATTTCCACACGGTCACGGACGCGGCGCGGCGTGCGACACGATAACACCGCCGACGCCGAGCGTGAAGCTTGCGCGCGCGCAGGCTCGTGCGCGCAGACGCGCCAACGCCGTCGCTCGCTCTTCCGCCTCGCCTCGGTCGCGCTCTCCGTCTGGCTTTTGGCCGCGCCCGCGCTGGCGTTCACGCCGAAGGGTCAGAAGAACTACCGTGCCGGCCTCGACTACGAAGCTTCGCAGCAGTGGGAGAAGGCCGCC
>JALZHC010000831.1 GCA_030914105.1 Acidobacteriota bacterium | reverse complement strand
GTGTAGATCACTGTGTACCCCTAATCATAAAAAAAATTGGCCGACAGAGCCACGGTCGGGGCCGTCGCCGTGCAGGACGGGTCGGGCATCGAGGGCGGCGTGCAGGTGGCCGGAAGTGTGACGGTCGAAGAAGCAGCCGTCAGAGTGACTGTCGGCGGCTGGTTCGGGAAGACGGTTGGGAGGCGTGCGTTGCGGTGGCCGGCGAAGAACTGGAAGCCGAACCCGTGCGGGTCGGTTGACTCCTGGAAGCCTGCGGGGAAGGTCTGGTCGTGGAACAGCCTATCGCCCTGCTGGTTCAGGTGCATCCGATACCAAGCGCTGACGCCGAACCAGCGGCGCGGGAAGATGCGGACGCCGCCGAGGAAGTCAACGGGGTTATTTGGGAAAGCGTTCGGCGTGCGCCCGCCGACGTAGGCGATTGACTTCAGTTCGGCGATGGGCTGGAAGTGCTTGTTGATCGGGAAGTCGAAGCCGACGCCGCTGATTAACTCGTCGGGGCGGTCGAGCAGGACTGCGTTGGCGTTGCCGCCGAAGGCGTCCGACTTCGGGTTGCTGTTCAGGATGTAGGTCAGGTTCGCCGACAGGTTGACCGAGCGCGAGAGTCTTCCTGAGACGAACATGCCGAGGCCGAAGTCGCCGATGTTGCCGCCGGGGCTTGCGCCGCGCTGGAGCTGGTTAAAGCCCTGCTGGTCGTTGGCGTGGTCGAGGTAGAAGCGCCAGAAGGCGATGACGCCGACGCCGAGCGGGTTGTTCGGCCCCGTAAACCTGTACTTCAGCCCGACGTGGTGCGTGCCGAAGCTCGACTCACCGTAGAGCCGGTTAATGAAGGGCGCGTCCGGCAGGTACGCGGGGCAGATGGTGAACAGGTCTGGAACGGTCAACTGCGCGAAGGTCAGGTTCGCCGGAATCGTCCGGGTGGTGAGCACGACGCCCGGCAGGATGCTGCCGCAGATCGAACCCATGCCGGGGAAGTTCGACGCCGCGCCGAAGTTGCTCTCCAGTCCGTTGGGCGTGCCGATGCGGCTCGTGAACGGCGGCGCGATGCGGTTGCCCGTCAGTCCGAAGTTCGGGCCGGGGCCGCCGACGAACGGGAACTGCACGAACGGCTGGTTAAAGGCCGGGCGGAAGAGCGGCTGGAAGCTGGTCAGGGCGGTGGAACCGCTCACCCTTTCGGGGGCCATGATGATGGCCGGGCCGCTCCCCAAAAGGCCGGGGCCGAAGAAGAGCTGCGAGTTCGGCAGGTAGAAGGATGACAGGTTCTTCGGGTTGTTGACCTTGACCCCGCGATAGCCTTCGGTACTGTAGAACAGCTCGAGGTGATCGCTCAGGCCGACGTTAAAGCTCAGCGGCGTAACGGTGATGTCAACGTTGCCGGGGTCGCGGTCGTAGTTCGAGTAGGCGACGCTGAAAGTGAACTCGCCCTTGCGGAGCGTGTCGCCGTCGTAGATGGTGAAGAGGCCGGTCGGCCCGCCCGGCGTGCCTCCCGTGCCGACGGTCGGCGCTTGGTTGCGCGGGTCGTTGCCGGGCCTCAACGTCTGGGCCGTGACCGCGGCGACGAGCAACAGCGCGGTGAGCGCGGCGAAGAGCGCTCTGGTAGCGAATCTCATGTGGCTTCCCTCCTCGGTGTGGGAAAGTTCCCGAAACGTCTTGGTATTTTAAAGGGCACGTTCGGGCACTGCGTCAATGTCCGACACCACCGCGCTTTCGTGCGCGCTTAATGGCGAGACAACATCTGGGCAATTTAATATCGCAGGTTAAAATATTACTCTTCGGTCGTAAATGTCAATGATTATTCGGGAAAAGGTGACGCCGGCTTCCTTCAGCCCCGGCCCTCCGGCCAGGGTCGCGGCGGCACAGACGGCCTGAAAGGGCGCGGCAATGACGACGGCAAGAGGCAGGACGGAAGGCGGAAGACGCGGCGTGGAGGCGGACGGCGCGGCGTCGAAGCGAAGGGCGCGGCGCGGAAGCATGCGACAAGGGCACAAGTGAGGCTAACGAAAAGGCGGGAGCGAAGTGGAAGAGACGCGCACGAACAAGTCTGCGGGCTACAGAGGGCGGCTCGCGCCTTCACCGACCGGCCACCTGCATCTGGGCCACGCGCGAACCTTCTGGACGGCCTTCGAGCGCGCGCGCGGCGGCACGCTCGTCCTGCGCAACGAAGACCTCGACCCCGCGCGTTCGCGCGCGGAGTTCGCCGACGCGATGCTCGAAGACCTGCGCTGGCTCGGCATCCGTTGGCAGGAGGGGCCGGACGTGGGCGGCCCCTTCGCGCCTTACTCGCAGAGCGACCGCCGCCCGCTCTACCTCGAAGCCTGGTCGCGCCTCGCCGCCGACGGCTTCATATATCCTTGCGTCTGCTCGCGCCGCGACCTCGCGCGCGCGCCTTCCGCGCCGCACGAGGGCCCGCACGCCTTTGAAGACGAGCCGCTCTACCCCGGCACCTGCCGCCCGCGCGCGGGCGCGCGCACTTCAGTTGCCGACAGCCCCGCCGGAGTCGTCGGC
>JALZHC010000830.1 GCA_030914105.1 Acidobacteriota bacterium | reverse complement strand
CCCGACACGACCTCGCCGGCCTGCGCCGCCGCGAACGCGCGCGCCGCCGCCGTGGACGCGCGCGTGCCCGACGAGGCGCGACGCGAGTTCGAGCGCGGCAGCGCCGCACTCTCCAAAGGCAAAGACGAAGAGGGCGTCGAGCACCTGCGAAAGGCCGTGGAAATCTACCCCGACTTCCTGCAAGCGCGTCTACTCCTCGCCTCGGCGCACATGAAGGCGCGCCGCTTCGAGGAGGCCGAAGCCGCGCTCGCCCGCGCCGTCGAGACCGACCCGCACTCGGTCGCCGCGCTCGTCTCTCTGGGCGAGGCCCGCCGCCGTCTCAAGAAGTACACGGAGGCCGAAGCCTCGCTCGCCGCCGCGCTCAAGCTCGACGAAACCTCCTGGCAGGGCCACCTCGCTTTGGGCCGCGTCTACCTCGACACGGATCAGTTCAAGAAGGCCGCGCCGCACATCGGACGCACGCTTCAGCTCAAGCCAGACCTGCCGGAAGCGCACCTCCTCGGCGGCAACATCCTCCTCAAAGTCGGCGAGCCGGCACGCGCCCTCGCCGAGTACGAGGAGTACCTCCGCCTCGCCCCCGAAGGCGACTACGCCGCCCCGACGCGCGAGCTGGTCGGCAAGCTCCGAAAGTCTCTGGCCGAGAAGAAAGAGCAATGACCCTCCAAGCCTGCCAAGCCTGACCGACTCGACCGCGCGGCAGCCGACCGACTTGACCGCGCGAGGTTGTGGTGTTAGCTTGTCACACCTCGACGCCCGAACAGTTCGGCAAGATTAGCCAACGCGCGGCGTCCGCTCTTTGCAGTTTCAGTTTCCATCGCTGATTCGGCCCGCCTTTCAAACGGGTGGGCCGACCGTCGCAGGTTCAAAGGGAAGTCGGGTGAAAAGCCCGCGCGGTTCCCGCCACTGTGTACCGGCGATTCGCTCCGCACTCTTCTCTGACACGTTCAGAGGTCACTCGGCCCGCGGGCCGGGGAAGGCAAACGAGTGCGGCGCGTCCGAGCCGGGAGTCAGGAAACCTTGCCTGCATTAACAGCCGTGAATGGTAGATCGTCAATCGTCAATAGTGGTTGAGCGGTTGCCGCCTTGAGCAGTAAATCGCCAGTCGCTTTTAACTATTGACGATTTACGATTCACGATTTACGGCTTTGTTGACGGAGGCGACCGCTGACGCTCCGGGAAAGGGCGAGTGGCGTCGGGCAGGGATTGAGGAGTTCTGGCCGGTCGGGCGCGCGCGACGCGCAGGGTTGTTCGACGGGCGCTGACTCCGAAAGTTCAGGCACTCTTCATCCGACAAAGCCCTCGGTCTTCCGCGCGGAAGACCGAGGGCTTTTCAGTTTTGCGAGTGCCGCGGGCGCGTGCTTCGTCTCGCGCCTTCCGCGTCCGTCCGCTTTCTCTCTCCACGCGCGGCGCGCTCGCTCGCCGTCCGCCGCGGGAGGATTTCAAGATGAGGAGAGAGTCAAAAGTTCGCGCAACCTCGTTCGCTCGCGTTCGCGCAAGTCTGTTCGCCTGCGCCCGCGTGTGTCTGTTCGCCTGCGTGCTCGCGTCGCTGGGCGTAGCGCGCGCGCAAAACAGCGGCGCGACCCTTTCGGGCCGCGTCACAGACCCGCGCGGCGCGGCGCTCGCCGGCGCGACCGTCACACTCTACGCGCGCTCGCGCACACAACTACGCCTCTCCGCGACGACCGACGCGCAGGGCGCTTACCGCTTCGAGCGGCTCGCGCCGGGCGCTTACCTTGTCGAGGCGGAGGCCGAAGGCTTCGCGCCGAGCGCCGCGCGAGAGGTTGAGGTCGCGCGCGGCGCGCAAGTCGCGCTCGACTTGCAACTGGAAGTCGCCGGCGTCGCCGCGCAGGTCGTCGTCACCGCGGCGGACGCGCCGCAGACCGTTGACGAAGTCTCGAAGGCCGTCACGGTCGTCTCTCGCCGCGAATTGGAAGAGCGCGACGAGCCGACCGTCGCCGAAGCTCTGCGCACGTTGCCGGGCCTGCGCGTGCAGCAGCTCGGCGGCCCCGGCGCGCTCACCTCGATCAAGACGCGCGGCCTGCGCAGCCAGGACACTTCGCTCCTCGTTGACGGCCTGCGCTTCCGCGACCCGGCGGCGGCGCAGGGCGACGCCACGAGCTTCCTCGCCGACTTCACCGTCACGGACGCGGGCCGCGTCGAAGTCCTGCGCGGCTCCGGCTCCTCGCTCTACGGCACGAACGCCGTGGGCGGCGTCGTCAACGTCGTCACGGACGAAGGCGGCGGCCCGTTCCACGGCCAGCTCTTCGCCGAAGGCGGCGGCCTCGGCCTTCTTCGCGCACGCGCGCAAGTCGCAGGCTCCGCGGGCGCGTCAGAGCGCGTCACGTACAGCGCCGCCGTCTCGCACCTCAACGTCGCGCGCGGCGTGGACGGCGACGACGCCGCGCGCTCAACCAACGCGCAGGGCCGCGTCCTCTTCCGCCTCACGCCGACCGCGACTCTGTCGGCGCGCGTCTACGCCTCCGACGCCTTCGCGCAACTCAACGA
>JALZHC010000829.1 GCA_030914105.1 Acidobacteriota bacterium | reverse complement strand
CACTTGTTGAGCTGGCTGCCCGTGTACCTCGGACGCGTGGCGGAGGTCGCGCCGCCGTTCTACAGGCGTTGGGCGGAGCTTCTGCTGTCGGCGCTCGTCGAAGAGGCGCGCGCGTGCGGCCCGCCACGTAGCCTGCCGCTGCACCTGCGCGAAGCGCCGCCGCCGGCAGACCCGCGCGCCGAGTCGGCGGAAGAGTTCCTCTCGTCTCTGCTCGCGCCCGCCCGCAGCGGCCTCGTCATCACGCGCGACGACCTCGCACGCGCCGCGCGCTCGCTCGGCACGTCGGCGCGCGCGGGCGAGCGCAGGTTCGTTTTGAAATCTTTGATGGGACAGGACGCGTGCGGCGTGCTCGCTTGGCTCTCGGAGGAGGCTTCGCGTCAGTCAGCGAGGCACGCCGCGCGGCGCGACGCGTTCGGCCCGGTCGCCGAGTGGTGGGCGGCGCGCACCTCCGCGACCGAGAAGCTTCTGCGCGAACTGAAGGCCGACGCCGAATTCAGGAGGCAGGAGCAGGAGGCAGACGGCAGGGGTTGAGCGGGAATAGATTAACCTGCCTCCTGCCGTCAGAAAAGTTTGAGGCCGCGTCGTCGCGCGCGTGCGAGGCGTTCGAGGAAGTCGTCGCGGGTGACGAGGCGCGCGCCGAGCGCTTCGGTGTGCGGCGTCAGCACTTGAATGTCGAGCCAGTCGAGGCCGCGGGCTTTGAGGTGTTCGATGAGAAAGAGCAGCGCGAGCTTCGAGGCGTTGGGGCGCAGGTGGAACATGCTCTCGCCTGCGAACGCGCCGCCCGCATCCACGCCGTAGACGCCGCCGACCAACTCCTCTCCGTCCCAGGCCTCGACGCTGTGCGCGCCGCCGCGCCGGTGAAACTCGCAGTAGCCGCGAATCATCTCCGGCGTGATCCAGGTGCCATCCTCTCCGGGGCGCGACGCGGACGCGCACGCGCGTATGACGCGCTCGAAGGCGTGGTCAATCGTGAAGCTAAGGCGCGTGCGCCGACGCTCGCGCGCGAGGCTGCGCGGCACGTGCAGCTCTTTGAAGAAGAGAATCCCGCGCTCCGGCGGGCTGAACCAGAGGAGCGGGTAGCCTTCGACCGGCCAGGGAAAGATGCCGTTCGAGTACGCCTCGGCGAGGAAGTCCGGGTCGGGACTTCCGCCGACGGCGACGATGCCTTCGGGCGTCGAGTCGCGCGGGTCTGGGAAACGAACCAAAGTCATCGCCTCTGATGATAACAGTAGCGCGAGCGTGAGCGAGCGTGTATGCGCTGGCCAGGAGAGATTTAAGAGGGATGGACAGGATGGGAAGAAAGGATGAAGGCGGAAGGATGAAGGATGAAGGAAAGACTTACTGCCTTTACTTCATCCTGTCCATCCCTTTTAATTATTCCCTCCTCAACGCACGGCTCCGACGAAGATGACCCGCGTGTCTTCCGCTCGCGGTGCAGTTTTGCCCTTTGCCTTTTGCCTTTTGCCTTTTAAGATTCACACATGCCGGAGCGCGAGTACGGGTTCGACGAGGAGATCGCCACAGAGAGCCGGGAGAAGTTGAAGAAGCCCCCGCTCTTCCGCGTCCTGCTGCACAACGACGACTTCACGACGATGGAGTTCGTCGTCGAGGTCTTGAAAAAAGTCTTCGGCAAGTCGGACGGCGACGCCTTCCAGATCATGTGGGCCGTGCACACGCAGGGGGTCGGAGTGGCGGGCGTCTACACCTACGAGGTGGCCGAGATGAAGGTCGAGCGCGTCACGCAGATGGCCCGCGCGCAGGAGTTCCCGCTGCTCTGCACGCTGGAGGAAGAACCTCAAGACTCGTAAATCGTAAATGGTAAATCGTGAATCGTGGTTGACTTTCATCGCCTTCCGATTTACCGCTCAGGCCGGGCCGCCGACAAAGACGATTTACGATTTACGATTCACGGCTTTTAAATGATTACGAAAGAGCTACAAGAGACCCTGAACTTCGCAGCCGTCGAGGCCATCAAGCGGCGGCACGAGTACGTGACGCTCGAACACCTGCTCTATGCGCTGCTGCACGACACGACCGCCGCGAAGGTCGTGCGCAAGTGCGGCGGCAACGTCGAGGAGTTGATCAGAGAGCTTGAGACCTTCCTCACAGAGAAGCTGGAGAGCGTGCCCGCTTCGAGCGAGACGTTGCCGGAATACACCGCGGCCTTCCAGCGCGTCGTCGAGTATGCGCTCATGCAGGCCGAAGGGTCGGGGCAGAGGGAGGTGGACGGCGGAAACGTCCTCGCCGCGCTCTTCCAGTCGCCCAACTCGCACGCCGTCTACCTGCTCAAGCGACAGGGCATCACGCGCCTCGACATCCTGAACTACCTCGCGCACGGCATCTCGAAGACCGAAGGGGGCGGCCTCGTCCGCGAAGGCACGGACGACGAAGAGGACGCGCGGCGCGCGCGCGACCCGCTCGCCGCATACACGACGAACCTCGTCGAGCGCGCCTCGAAGGGGAAGATCGACCCGCTCATCGGGCGCGAACAGGAGGTCGCGCGCA
>JALZHC010000828.1 GCA_030914105.1 Acidobacteriota bacterium | reverse complement strand
CTCACGGACCGAGCCGAGCGCGGGCGCGTCGACACGCCCGCAGCCTCGCGCGAAGCCGCGGGCGAGCTTTACGTTGCGCGCGAGTTCGGCTTCGGCCCGAAAGTCTTTGCGCGCGCCTCTTACTACGGCGAGTCGCGGCGCAACGGCACGCCGCTCCAGTTCAACCGCACGCACCTTCGCCAACTCGCCGCCGGGGCGGACTGGAACACTCCGCGCGCGGGCGACTTCGCGCTCCGCACATACGCGAGCACGGAAGTCTTCGACCAGAGCTTCACGTCCGTCTCCGCCGACCGAAACACGGAGACGCTGACGCGGCTCCAGCGCGTTCCCGCGCAGGTCTTCGGACTTTCATTTCAATGGTCGCGCCCGTTCGGCGCGCGCAGTTCGTTCGCCGCCGGATTCGAGGCGGGCGCGGCTCGCGGCGCGAGCGACGAGCTGGTCTACGCGGCGGGGCGCGCGACCTCGCTCGTCGGCGCGGGCGGACGCTGGGCGAGCGCGAGCCTCTACGCGCGCGACATCCTGCGCCTCACGCCGCGCCTCATCATCACGCCCGGCGCGCGCCTCGACCGCTGGAACATTAACGACGGGAGGCAGACGACGCGCACGCTCACGCGCGTCAGTCCGAACACAGTTGTCAGCTTCACAGACCGCGTCGAGACTGCCTTCAGCCCGCAGCTCTCCGCGCTCTACAAGTTGAGCGAACGCGTCTCGCTCACCTCTACTTTCACGCGCGCCTTCCGCGCGCCGACCTTAAATGAACTCTACCGCTCGTTCCGCGTCGGCAATGTCTTCACGCTCGCCAACTCAGACCTGCGCGCAGAACGCCTGACGGACGGCGAGGCCGGTGCCATCTTCAACGCGCGCGGAGGCCGACTCGCCGTGCGCGCCAACGCCTTCTGGATGGACGTGACGCGAGCCGTCTCGAATGTCACGCTCTCGGTCACGCCTTCACTCATCACGCGCCAGCGGCAGAATCTGGGGCGCACGCGCTCGCGCGGCTTCGAGGCCGAGGCCGAGGCACGCCTGGGCGGTCACTGGACTCTCTCCGGCGGCTATCTCCTCTCGGACGCGCGCGTCGCGCGCTTCCCCGCCGACATCTCGCTCGAAGGCTTGCGCGTCCCGCAGGTCGCGCGCGAGCAGGCCGCCTTCGAGTTGAGATACACAAACCCTGCGCGCTTCGCCTTCGGCATTCAAGCGCGCGCCGCCGGGCCGCAGTTCGACGACGATCAGAACCTTCTGCGCCTGCGCGGCTACTTCACGCTCGACGCTCTCATCTCGCGCCGCCTCGCCCGCGGCGTCGAAGCCTTCGTCGCCGCCGAGAACCTCACGGGCCGACGCTACGAAGCCGGGCGCACGCCCGTCCTCACGCTCGGCCCGCCGCTCTTCGTCCGCGCCGGACTCAGACTCCGACTCGGAGCGCGCTGAGAATTAAGGATGAAGGTGGAAGGGTGAAAGAGAAGGATGAAGTAGGAAGGATGAAGGATGAAGTGAAGGCAAGTGGTTTCCCTTCATCCTTCATCCTTCCTACTTCATCCTTTCAATCCTTCCGGTGGCGGCGAGGAGTTCGGCGTTGAGGATGGCCGCGCCGGCAGCGCCGCGGATGGTGTTGTGGCTGAGTGCGACGAAGCGGTAGTCGAGGACGTTGTCGCGGCGTATGCGCCCGACGGTGACGCTCATCCCATTTCCGGCGTCGCGGTCGAGCCGGGGCTGCGGGCGGTCTTGCTCGTCGCGCACGAGGACGGGGCTGGGCGGGGCCGTGTGCAGCTTCAGCTCCTGCGGCAGCGACGTGAACGAGGCGAACGCGTCGCGGACTTCTTCCGGCTCGGCCCGGCGCGCGAGCTTCACGCGGACGGCGGCCATGTGGCCGTCGCTGACGCCTACGCGGTGCACCTGCGCGCTCACCTTAAACGGCGCAGGCTCGACCCGCGCGCCTTCGAGGCGACCGAGAATCTTCAAAGTCTCGCTCTCGATCTTCTCCTCCTCGCCGCCGATGAAGGGCAGGACGTTGTCTGTGATGTCGAGCGACGAGACGCCCGGATAGCCCGCGCCCGAAAGCGCCTGCAAGGTCGTCGCCACGACCGCTTCGACGCCGAAGCGCGCGTGGAGCGGGGCGAGGGCGAGGGCGAGCATGATCGTCGAGCAGTTCGGGTTGGTGACGATCATCCCGCCGTCGAGTTTGCGCGCGGACTTCTGAGAGTCGAGCAGCGCGAGGTGTTCGTGGTTGACTTCCGGGATGAGCAGCGGCACGTCCTCGTCCATCCTGAGCGCCGAGGAGTTGCTGATGACGGCGTAGCCGGCGCGCGCGAACGCCTCCTCGGTCTCGCGCGCGATCTCGCCGGGCAGGGAAGAAAAAACTATCTCGCAGTCGAGCGGCGGCGCGGGCGGCCCGACCGGCAAGTTCCTGACCGACTCCGGCATCTCGCCCGGCAGACGCCACGCGCAAGCCTCCCGGTAAGCCTTCCCCTGCGACCTGTCCGACGCGGCCAGCGCCGTCACCTCGAACTGC
>JALZHC010000240.1 GCA_030914105.1 Acidobacteriota bacterium | reverse complement strand
GAGTATCTGTCCTTCTTCACCTCGATGGGGAAGTCGGTTTCAATCGAGCCGGAGGCGGTGGACATGTCAACGCGCGCGTCGAGGCTCGAAGGCAGGCGCACGCTCACGTCGCCGCTGGCGGAGGAGAAGCGCATGTCGCCCGTGCCTTCGAGGCGCGCAAGCTCCACGTCCACGTTGCCGCTGGCGGTGCTGGCGTTGACGTAGCCGGCGGCGTCGCGCACGCGCACAGAGCCGCTCGCCGACGCGGCGCGCACCTCGCCCGACACGCCCTGGACGGTCACGTTGCCGCTGGCCGTGTGCAGCTCGATGCGCCCGCCGACGTTTTCGGCCTTGATGTTGCCGCTGGCGGTCGAGATGCGGTCGAAGTTGAAGTTCGTCGAGCGCGGCACGCGCACCTCGAAGCGGATGCTCGCGTCGCAGTTGCATTCGCGCGGATACCTGACGTGCAGCTCGACGCGGCCCGCCGCGCTCTGGTCTTCGACCTCGACCATGTCGCGGTCGCGCCCCTGTTTGAAGCCGGCGACGGTGACGGCGCTGCCGTCGTAGCCGCTGATGATGATGTCGCCGGAGACGTTGGCGACGCTGATCGTCCCGCCCGGCTCAAGGTTGTAGCTCTTCTGAAAGTCCTGGGCGGAAGCCGTCAAGGCTGAGGCCAGCAGGAAAAGTGTCGTCGCGAGTGCGCTGATAATCGTCCGTCGTCCCATTCGGGCCACACTCCTTTCCGCGTGTGTGATCTTCGGCAAAACCTCTGTCTGCCTTGTAAACACCGCGCGGGGGAATTTTGTGGCAGCCGTCGAAGAAATTTTTCTGGCGACACGGGGCAAGGATGACGCGGAGACTGGGGGACGGGGAGATGGGGTGACAGAAGATTACGCGGGAGGCGCGATATTCATCTCAACGTCTCTGCGTCACCACAGTCACCCCGTCTCCCCGTCATCCTTGCCTCGTCGCCTCTTTTTCCAGCAGCGGCTTGAGGTACTTGTAGACCGTGGCGGCGACGATCTTCGCGCCCTCGGCGTTCGGGTGGATGTGGTCTTGCTGGTTGAGTTCATCTTTGCCAGCGACGCCTTCGAGGAAGAAGGGGATGAGCGTCACGCCCTGCTCGCGCGCGAGCGTCTGAAAGCATTCGTGAATCTGGCGCTCGTAGTCGAGGCCGGCGTCGGTGGTCGTGTACATACCGGCGAGGAGCACTTGAGCGCCGCGCGACTTGCAGCGCGCGATGATCTCGGCGAGGTTCTTCTTCGTCTCGGCGACGGGCTGGCCGCGCAGGAAGTCGTTCGCGCCGAGTTCGAGGACGACGAAGCGCACCTGTCCTGAGTCGAGCGTCCAATCGACGCGCCGGACGCCGCCCGCCGAGGTGTCGCCCGAAACGCCCGCGTTGACCACCTCGTACTTGAAGCCGTCGGCGTCAACCATCTTTTGCAGAAGCGCCGGGTAGCTCTCCTTCGGCGCGAGGCCGTAGCCGGCGGTCAGGCTGTCACCGAAGGCGACGATCTTCGGCAGGCCCTCGGCAGTCGTCTCCGACGTGCCCGGCTGATTCGACGCGGCGGCGTTCGAGTTGTTCGGCGTTGAAGCCTGGCGCGGGGTCGAGTCTGCGCGCCGCGCGCCGCCGCAGGCCGAGAGAGCGGCGGCCACACAGATAAGGAAGACCGGCGGCAGAATCCTGACGAAGTGCGGAGCGCGCATGAGCGAATTATACATGGCCGCGCCGCTCGGCGTTGACGCGTCAAAGGCATTGACAGGCGCGGCACGCGAGTCTATATTCCCCGCGCAACCGTTTCTGCTAACGAGAGAGTATCCCCGTTAGCCTCACGCGCGTTTCCAGCTTCGGTCGGAGGATAAGATCATGCAGATGAGCCAGCACGGGCTACAGCTCCTCGAACAGTGGGAGGGCTTCAAGCTTCAGGTCTACAAGGACTCGGCTGGATTGCCGACCATCGGCGTCGGCCACCTGATCACGAAGAGCGAACAAGCTTCGGGCACGATTAACATCAACGGCGTGCCCGTCAAGTACGCCGGCGGCCTGACGCAGCAGCAGGTCACAGACCTTCTGGCACAGGACGTTGTGCCGGCCCAGAATGCCGTGAACAACGGCGTCAAGGTCGCGCTCAATCAGAACCAGTTCGACGCGCTCGTCTCATTTACCTTCAACGTCGGCGTCGGCGCTTTCACGAGCAGCACGCTGCTCAAGGTTCTCAATCAGGGGCAGTACGACCAGGTACCGACACAGCTTCTGCGCTGGACGAAAGCCGGCGGCAAGGTCGTCCAAGGTTTGGTCAATCGCCGGAACAACGAGATCAAGCTCTGGAACGGGCAGATTTAAGAGGCTGTTCGGAAAGCCCCGAAGGGGCGTCATGCAAAAGCCAGGGGCAGCGCCCCTGGTTCGCGGCAAGCAAGAAACGTCTAAGCCCCGAAGGGGCGGAATAATTTTCGACGGAATTATTTCGCCCCTTCGGGGCTTCACTATCTTTCGTTGTTTGTCTTTCAGGGGCGACGCTCAGACGCTCGCGCGTCTTCGCTCTGCCCCTGGCTTTTACATCTCGCCCCTTCGGGGCTTTCCGAACAGGCTCGAAATTCTGGAATGATTAACCGCGCAGACTTTGAGGTCGGGTGGACGACCTCGCCGCGCTGAATGTAAGGTTGTGCGGGGTGCTTGAAAAAATGTCAGAAGGCGTCATCGTTTTATCAAACGTCACCAAGACGGTTCAGTCGGGCGCGGAGCGTCTGACCATCCTGCGCGAGGTCGGGCTGAGTATCCCTGCCGGGCAGTTCGTCGCCTTCGTCGGCCCTTCGGGCAGCGGCAAGTCAACGCTGCTCGGACTCATCGCGGGACTGGACGCTCCGACCGAAGGCCGGATACAAATTGACGGCGAAGAGATCACGCGCATGGGCGAAGACGCGCTCGCCACCTTGCGCGGGCGCAAGATCGGAATCGTCTTCCAGTCGTTCCACCTCATCCCTTCGATGACGGCGCTTGAGAACGTGCTCGCGCCGCTGGAGATCGCCGCGCGCAGGGACGCGACGGCGCGCGCACGCCAACTCCTCGCAGACGTCGAGCTGACCGAGCGCGCGCATCATTACCCCTCGCAGCTTTCGGGCGGCGAGCAGCAGAGAGTCGCCGTCGCCCGCGCCTTCGCAAACGAGCCGTCAATCCTCCTCGCAGACGAGCCGACCGGCAACCTCGACTCGCGCAACGGCCAACACGTCTTCGACCTCATGCTCGCTTTGAACCGACGCCGCGGCGCGACCCTCGTCCTCGTCACGCACGAGCAGGAGCTCGCCGGCCGCGCCGACCGACGCATCTTCCTGCGCGACGGCCAGGTCGTCGCCGACGAGACCTCATCGCCGTCCGACCCGAACGAGACCTCGCACGCGTCTGAGTCGAACGCGAACGGGCCGTCGCGAGGGCCGGACGCGACCGAGCGACCGTCCGACTCAGCCGCGACCGCGCCGGCTGAAGAGTCGAATTCGAATCCTTCCGCGGAAGAGCTGGAGGCGGCGCGGCCTTGACGTTCATCCTCAACCTCGCGCGGCGCGAGCTGCGTTCTTCCTGGAAGCGCCTGCTCTTCTTCTTCCTCTGCATCGGCGTGGGCGTCGGCAGCATCGTCGCGCTGCGCTCGATGATTCAGAACCTGAACCGCGTCGTCACGGGGCAGGCGCGCGAGCTGATGACCGCCGACGCGCAGGTCGAGACGACGCGCGAGTGGCCCGCGGACGTGCTCGCGAAGATCGAACGCGCCGCGCCGCCTCCCCTCGTCCTCGCGCGAACCGAAACGATTGAAGCGCCGACGATGCTTCGGCCCGCGGACGAGTCGCGCGAGGGCGCGTTGATGGTTGAGGTGAAGGGAATCGAGCGCGGCTTCCCGCTCTACGGCGACTTCCGCCTCGAAGACGGCAGGCCGTTCGACTTCTCGCTCGTCGAGGGCGGCGGCGCGGTCGTCGCCCCGCTCCTGCTCGAACGTCTATCGTTGCGCGTCGGCGACAAGGTAAAAATCGGCGAGAAGGTTTTTGAGATTCGCGGCGTGACGCGGCAGGAGCCGGGCAGCGCCGGCGGCTTCCGACTCGGCCCGCGCGTCTTCGTCGAGCGCGCGGCGCTTGAACGGGCAGGACTGACCGGCTTCGGCAGCCGCGCGCGCCGCAAGATTCTGTTCAAGGCGGGGGAGGGCGGGACGGAGAAGCTCGTGCAGAGGCTCCGCGCGGAACTCGGCAACAACGTCTTCAACGTCCGCTCCTACAAAGACTCCGAAGAGAACCTCGGCGAGCAGTTCGCGCGCGCGGAGAACTACCTTTCGCTCGCGGGCCTCGTCGTCCTCGTGCTCGGCGGCATCGGCGTCTCTTCGGTGACGCGCGTCTTCGTCGAGCAGAAGAAGAAGTCAATCGCCGTGCTCAAGTGCGTCGGCGCGACCGGCCGGAGGCTCACCGCCGCATACCTCGCGCAGGTCGTTCTGCTCGGCGCGGCTGGAAGCGTCCTGGGTGTACTGCTCGCCGCGGCGGCCCTCGTCTTCGTCCGCGCGCGCTTCGCGGACTCGCTCCCGCCGAACCTCAGTTACGAGCTGCACGCGTCGGCGGTCGCGCAAGGTCTTGGACTCGGCGTGCTCATCTCTCTGCTCTTCTCGGCGCTGCCGCTGCTGCGCATCCGTCAGATCAGACCGAACATGCTGCTGCGCGAAGTCGAGACCGAAGACGCGCGACGCTGGCCCGACCTCACGCGCTGGGCCGTCGCCCTCTGCGTGCTCGCCGGGCTGGTCTTTCTCACGTCGTGGCAGGCAGGCTCCGTGCGCGTCGGCGTCTTCTTCATCGCGGGCCTGGGCGCGACGGCGCTCGTTCTCTACGCGGCGGCGTGGCTTCTGATCTTCATCGTTCGGCGCGCGCGCGTCCTCGGCACGTTCTCCCTGCGGCAGGCCGTCAACAGCATGCACCGGCCCGGCAACCAGACGCGCGTCATCGTGATGGCCGTCGGCCTCGGCGCGTTCCTCGTCATGAGTGTGCAGTCGCTCCAGTCGAACCTGCTCGCGGAGTTCGAGCGCCTGCGCGGCGGCAACCTCCCGAACATGTACCTCATTGATGTGCAGCGCGATCAGGTCGAAGGCGTGCGCGAGCTTATCGGGCAAGCGACGGGCGCGAGCGCCGAACTCATCCCGACGGTGCGCGCGCGCATCACGCGCGTCAACGGGCAGGAGATTGACCTCGACGCCGCCGGCATGAGGCGCGAGCGCGGACGGCTCGGTCGCGAGTACGTCGTCACATACCGGCCTTACCTCGAACCGAACGAGATGATTGTGGCGGGGAAGTTCTGGGCTCCGACCGCGTCGAGCGAGCCGGAAGTCTCAATCGAGGAGGGGATGGTCGGCGCTGCCGGACTCGACCTCGGCTCGACCATCACGTTCGACATACAGGGACGCAAGATCACGGCGCGTGTGACGAGCGTCAGGCGCGTTGACTGGCGCAGGTCGCGCACGGGCTTCCTCTTCGTCTTTCGTCCGGGCGCGCTCGAAGCAGCGCCGCAGATGTACGTCGGCGCGGTTGACGGGCCGACGCGTGAGCCTGAACGCTCGCGCTTCCAGCGCGCAATCGTTGACCGCTTCCCCAATGTCTCGGTCATTGACGTGGCCGACATCGTCCGTAGCGTCAGCCTCATACTCTCGAACATCACCGTGGCCGTCACCTTCATCGGCGGCTTCGTGCTGCTGAGCGGCGTGCTTATTCTCGTCGGCTCGATTGCGATGACGAAGTTCCAGCGCGTCTACGAGGCAGCGGTCTTAAAGACGCTCGGCGCGCGCCGCCGCGTGCTGCTCACGATCATGCTCGCCGAGTACGGCCTGCTCGGCCTCGTCGCCGGCCTCGTCGGCGCACTCGCCGCCGACGCGCTCTCCTATTCGGTCGCGCGCTACGTCTTCGAGATTGACTGGACGCTCGCGCCCGCCGTCAACCTCCTCGGCATCGCCCTGACAATCCTTCTCGTCGCCTCGGTCGGAGCACTCTCCAGCCTCGACGTGCTCACGCGCAAGCCCCTCGCAATCCTGCGCGCGCAGTAATTAAGATAACTAGAGCGGCTTCAGGTCAGGCTCGACCCATCCGGCGCGCGCCTCAGGGG
>JALZHC010000021.1 GCA_030914105.1 Acidobacteriota bacterium | reverse complement strand
GCCCAGAACATCTGCGGCAGCGCGAGCAACAAGGCCGCCGCCGCGAACGCCAGCCACGGAAGCCACACGCGCCACACTCTCGCCCACGCCGACGCCGCGCCGCCATCACTCTCTTCCACGCTTGCGACCGACGCCGCGTCGCCCTCTTCCCTCCTCTTCAAGAGCACCGCCGCGCCCTGCGCGAGCGCGAGACACGCGCCCATCAGCATCAAGACGACGAAGGTGTGTGCGTGCACGAGCGGCAGAAGCCCCGCGGCCAGTCCCGCCGCAATCATCGGCGTGAAGGCGAAAGGCGAAAGGCAAAAGGCAAAGGAGGAATCCATCGCGGCTTCAGCGCCCGCGCCGCGCCGCGTCGCATCGCGCCCGGCTTTGTGCCTCGACCTGGCCTGCGCCGTCCTGCTTCCGCCTTTAGCCTTGCCCTTAACTTTCTTCTTCCCCACACCACGGCTCTCGACAACCGACGCCGCGCGACCGCCGACAACCGACCCCGCGCGACTCTCCGCGTCTGACCCCGCGCGGCCAACGGCGAACGCCGCCGCGCTCCCCTCCTCGCTTCCCTCTTTTGCCTTTTGCCTTTTTACTTTTGCCTGCTCACTGGCTTGCCACCAGAGCGTCAGCACGACGAGGGCGAGCGCGACGCCGAGCACGATACTGCGCTGCGTGATGAAGAGCGCGGTGACGGCGTTGCCCCACTGATAGCCGAGATGGCCCATGATCGTGTAGTCGTGCTCCAGCCCGCCGAGCATCCCGAAGACGCCGCGCCCGCCCGACTCTGCCTCTTTCAGGAAGGCCCACCAGCCGAAGCCGCCGCTGAGGATTACCAGCGCCGTCGCAACCATCGCCGCCCCGCGCGAGCGCGTCAGCTTCGTGGCCCAGCGCAGGAGGAGTCCGACGACCGCCGACATCAGCGCGAAGCTCTGCCAGAACATCGCGCCCTCCAGGCCAGCACCCGCGCGCACGAACATCGCCGTCACGAAGTCCACGACGAACGGGTAAGTCAGGCGCGCGCCCGCAAACTCCGGGTGCTGCGGCGGGAAGTTGTCGCCGTATGCGAAGCCCGTGACGACGGCGAGGTGGAAAGGCAGGTCGCCGATGTTCGTATCAACGCCGGTGAAGATGCCGCGCGCGTCCCTGTACATCGCGTGCGCGAAGACGAACCAGAAGACGAGCGCCGCCGCGAGGTAGAAGACGAGCACGCCGCCAGCGCCTCCGCGACGCAGCGCGAACGACTCGCGCGCCACGCGCAAGCCCTCACGCGCGTCTCGGCCCGCGCGCGCGCGCACGTCTCGGCGCAAGAGCAGAAGCAGCGGCGACGCACTCAACACGCCCGCCAGCGCGAGCGCCAGAGGCGTCATCCCCAGCCACGACGCGAGCACGAACCCGACGAGTCCGAGCAGCGCCATCCCCACACACACGCCCGCGCACAGGCGCGACCAAAGAAGCGCCTCCTCGTCGTAGAGGTAGGTCAGCGCGGTCGCGCCCGCAGTTGCCGCGAGCGCCAGCAGGAGTGCGAAAGGCATAAAGGTCGCCGAGGGACTTCGTCGGGCGCGAAGCCGAAAGACATTCGCGCCCCGGCAAACTAGAAGGAGCGCGGCGATTATACGCGAACCCATGCCGCGGCGCGCAAAGCCGTATGCGTTGTTCGTCCGGGTCTATTTAATCTTGAGCTTAAAGCAAGTGAGGCTCAACGCAGAGGCGCAGCAGCACGCGGAGGAAGCGCAGAGGCTTGTGCATTCATCAACTCTCTGCGCCCCCTCTGCGAACTCTGCGCCTCTGCGTTGAACTACCCCTTTCACTATCCTCAAGAATGAATAGGCCCAGGGCGCTCGTTGACTTTGCGTCTGATTTGCCATACAAGCTTTACCACCTCGCCCATGCTGCACGCGCGTGCGTGCGTCGCACTACATCCCCGAACCAGGAGGCAAAGTTCCCAATGAAGCGTCTACTCGTCCTCGTCGCGCTCGCGCTACTGGCCGCGGGCACGGCGTCCGCGCAGACCGCGCAGGATAAGGCCGCCGCGCGCGAGGCCACGCGCGAACGCCTGCGCCAACTGCTCGCCGCGTCAGGCCCGAAGAAGGGCATCAACATTGACTTCCGTCCGAGCGAGAAGAATCACTTCAACTTCGTCGGCGTCAAGCGCGACGGCCTCGTGAACACAGACTTCCTCGAAATCGTCATCGGCATCTCGGACAATGAGACCATCGGCTTCCGCATCTACCCGCACTATAAGGACAGCTACATCAACCTCTCTAAGGCCAGGGACAGCGCGGGGCTGATGCGCACGCTGCTCAGGCAGAGCGACACAAACTTCCTTTACTGGGGGGCCGACTCCGGCGGCGACGTTTTCGCCGGCTACACCTTCACGCTCGAATCCGGCTTCCCCGACAAGGCCGTCGAGGTCGTGCTCTACAGCATCGCCCCGCTCGACGGCTTCGTCGGCCAGATGCGCCCCTTCATCGACGGCAGCGCCGCGCCGTAACAAAGGATGAATGATGAAGTGAAGGGCAGTAGTCAGTAGAGGAAGCCTTCGTTTGTCGGGCAGCCTGAGTCTGAGCGTCAAGCATCTCCTTCGCGCCTACTGACTACTGCCTACTGGCTGCTCCTTCATCCTTCATCCTTCCACACCCCGCCCGCGCGCCGCCGCTGGACAGTGCCCGCCCCGCGGTGTAAAAAAATCTTTTCGCCAAACGGCGCTGAGACCGACAGTGGGGGAGAAGTATGCTTCGGGCAGGGATTGTCGGGCTGCCGAACGTCGGCAAGTCCACGCTCTTTAACGCGCTCACGGCGCAAGCCGCGGCGCTCGCGGCCAACTACCCTTTCGCCACCATCGAGCCGAACGTCGGCGTCGTCCCCGTGCCGGACGAGCGTCTGGAGCCGCTCGCCAAAATCGTCAAGACGACGACAATCGTCCCCGCGACGGTCGAGTTCGTAGACATCGCCGGCCTCGTGCGCGGCGCGTCCAAGGGCGAGGGCCTCGGCAACCAGTTCCTCGCCAACATCCGCGAGACCGACGCCGTCATACAGGTCGTCCGCTGCTTCGAGGACGAGCAAGTCCACCACGTCGAAGGGACGGTTGACCCGCGCCGCGACATCGAGACGATTCAAATCGAACTCGCGCTCGCAGACCTCTCGGCGGTCGAGCGGCGACGCGAGCGCGCGCTGAAATCGGTCAAGGGCGGCGACAAGGCCGCGCGCGCCGAGATCGAAGTCATTGACAAGCTGCTCGCCACGCTCTCCGAAGGCCGGGCCGCGCGCACCGTCCCGCTCGACGACTCGGAGCGCGCCATCGCGCGCACGCTCTTCCTCCTCACGATGAAGCCGACCATCTACGCTGCTAACGTCGACGAGGCCACGCTCGCCGACGCTGAAGCGAACCCGCATGTCCTTGCGGTGCGCGAGATCGCCGCCGCCGAGGGCGCGGAGTGCGTCTCGATCTGCGCGCAGCTCGAAGCCGAGCTGGTCGAACTCGCGCCCGAAGACCGGCAAAGCTACCTGCGCGAGCTTGGGGTCGAGTCGAGCGGCGTGGACGCGCTCATCCGGAGCGCCTACCGCCTGCTCGGCCTGATGTCTTTCCTCACGGCGGGCGAAAAGGAGGTGCGCGCCTGGACTGTCGAGCGCGGCACGCGCGCCCCGCAAGCCGCAGGCGTCATCCACTCCGACATCGAGCGCGGCTTTATCCGCGCCGAGGTCATCTCTTACGAAGACCTTCTGCGCGCCGGCTCCTACGCCGCGGCGCGCGAACAGGGCCTGCTCCGCCTCGAAGGCAAGGACTACGTCATGCAGGAAGGCGACGTGGTTCACTTCCGCTTCAACGTCTGAGGCGCACCTCTGCCCGCCATATTCTCTCACACTATCACGTCTTATCGGGTGCTAACATTTCCAGTGTTTTAGCTCCCGAAAATAACCCTCGCTCTTATCACAGACTATCTGCTATAGTCGCGGACTAGCAGCAAAGTTGTGTGTGCCGAGTGTGTGCGGCCCCGTTCGGCCTTCTGGCACACACGCTACACACAGAAAGGCTTCCCCTGATGAAGCGTTCCGCAACCGTCATCAGCCGCGGCAAGGGCCGGAATAAGACTTGGTGGGCGCGTCTCGTCTACGTGGACGAGGCTACGGGCAAGCGGCGCGACCGCCAGAGGCGGGCCGAATCCTACGCCGACGCGAAGGAGAAGGCCGAGCAGTTGGCGAAGGAGTTTGACCAATCCGCCGGGCGCTCGATTGATGCCGAAAAGAAGACGTTCGAGGAGCTGGCCGACTACTGCGAAAAGCACTACTACAAGCGGGCTGAGTACAGCGACGAGCGCAAGGTGGCGGGTGTGCGAGGTCTGGCGACGGCCAAAGGACAGATCAAGGTGCTGCGCGCCCATTTCGGAAAGAAGCGACTGCGACGAATCACTTATGCCGACATCAGAGACTTCCGCGCCGCACGCCTTCAGACCAAATCCGGGCGCACCGAACAGAACCTCTCGATTGCGACGGTCAACCGCGAACTCTCGACCCTGCGCCGGATGCTCAACGTCGCGCAAGCCGAGGGCTGGATTATCAAAAACCCTTTCAGCGCCGGAGCGCCCCTCATCTCGACCGCCGACGAGCGCAGGCGCGAGAGGATACTGACAGCCGATGAGGAGAAGGCTTTGCTACTCGCCTGCTCCGAGCGGCAGCGGGCGCACCTCCGGCCCCTGGTAATTGCCGCCCTAGACACGGGTATGCGAAAGGGCGAACTGCTCAAGCTGCGATGGTCGCAAGTAGACTTAGAGGCGCGGGTGATTCACGTCCGGGCCTTCCACACGAAGACGATGACGGCGCGCGATGTGCCCGTGTCGTCGCGCCTGCTCGCGGAGCTTCAACGCCTGTGGGACATCTCGCCGAAGGACGCCGAGGGGTTGGTCTTCGGCATCCGCGATAACGTGCGCATGGCGTTTGACTCGGCGCGCACGGACGCGAAGCTCTTGGACGTTCGGTTCCACGACCTCCGGCACACGGCGGCGACGCGGCTCATCCAGAAGGGACTGAGCCTCGCGGAAGTTGGGCGCATACTTGGGCACTCTCAGCCCGTGACGACTTACCGCTACGTGAACCCGGACGAGGCGACGATCCGCAAGGCGGCGGACGCACTCGATACATTCCACGCCGAGGCCGAGCAGCAGAGGCGGCGGAAGGAAGAGCAGACCGTCACGGAGTTGATAAACTAAAACCTTCGGCCCGCCTCACTCACGCCGGCCAGCGTGAGGACAGGCTGCGCGAATCCCTGACGCGGCGGGCGGGCCGAATCTATATCAGGGATGGCTTTCAGGGAGGCCATATGCCAGATAAGAAATTCGGTGACGAGGAGCGTCAAATTTGGGAGTTTTCAAACGCAGGCCCCGTTCACTATTATATCGTTCGTGAAGAGCCTAGCAGTGAGATGCCCCTGCCTCCGCCACAGTGGGCGCTTGACCTTAAGGCTGAATTGGGAATGCCAGCCGGGGCGGTCTGGAGAAGACATACCACTCCTGGCGTAGTCTTCGGTGAATGCTGGCGTGACTATACCTTGCAATTTTTTGGAATGCTCATCAGCAATGAGCACGAAGGCCCGTGGCCTTCGTGGCGCGTCTTAGACCGTGCCGGGAAGATTGTCGAGAACGTTCAGATTTGGTATCAAAGGGCGTCGCACGCTCTGTCACCAGTTAGTTGTGAAGTTCGCTGGCATCCTGAGAAAGGGGAGACGGTTACTTTTCCCGGTTTAGAGAATGCAGAAAAGCAAAAGGACATTACGCTGGCTTGGCGCGGGAAAACTCTTCTTCAAAAGGTTGCGAGACGGGGCCGGGCCTTCGGAACTGTCACCCTAACCAAAGATGTTTTTTTGAGCGCGCGCTACGGGCTTTCAAACAGTGGTATGACGAACGTGGCGAAGAACCTACGGACGTGCAGCTCGCGGAGGAACTACTTATAAGCAGGGCTACCCTTTATCGCTATTTGCGGGACTATGATACTTCGCTCGCCCAAATCCGTGACAGGGCCTTGAGCCTCTAAAACCCTCTCTCATTAATCCCTAGCCCTCACACCAATATTGATACTTATTGAGACGACCTGAGTGCGCCTGCGTGCGACACTCTACGCCGGAGGTGCTTCTTTTATGCGTCTATTAACCGCGAAAGAGGTTGCGTTGATAATCCAAACTCCCGTCGCTCGTGTCTACGAACTGGCGCGTCTGAACCTCCTGCCGTCGGTGCGGATGGGGCGACAAGTTCGGTTCAATGAAGAAGCTTTGCGGAGGTGGGTATCGGGCGGCGGCACGGCTGCCGGCAAAGGCTTAGAGCAGGAGGCGGCATGATACCTGAACCGACAGCCGAACATCTTTTTACGAAACGCGAGGCCGCAGGTGTACTGAGGGTCAGCGAGATCACCATCCACCGACTGCTTAAGTCGAAGAAACTCGGCTGCTACCGCGTGGCCGCAAGGTTTTCATCGGTGAGCGCCATATTCAAGACTTCCTTACACGCGAGGAGCGCAAGGCGAAGGCGGCATGAAGCCGCAGACACACTGACGCCCACGTTTGCGGCGCGGGCATCAGTAATTAGGTGATTGACGATTGAAAGGTGATTGACGATGAAGAGATTACTTGAAACTTACCCGTCGCGCAAGGGCGCGGCCCCCTTCTACGTTGTCGAGGGTGGCGTGGTCTTGACTCAAACCGAACAGAGCAGCATCCGCTCGCCTCGCCGCTGGTATCCGGGCGAGCAGTTGCCGGGGGTGACGCCCGGCGCGCAAGCGGCGCTCGAACGTCACGCGAGCTTTGCGGCTTCGCGCGGCGTCTACGCGTCTGAACCTACGCGGGAGGCTGCATGACGGCGCGAGAAATTCTCCACCTGTTCAAGAACGTCAGGCGCAACGGTGACGGCTGGACTGCCCGTTGTCCCGCGCACGACGACGCCCACAACTCTTTGAGCATCGGCGAGGGCGACGACGGGCGCGTACTGCTTTACTGTCACGCGGGATGCTCTGTGGAACAGGTCTGCGTCGTCGTCAACCTCGAAGTTAAAGACCTGATGCCCGAAACATCAGGCCGCAGCGGCAAGCCGTGCATCGTGAAGGTCTACGACTACACGGACGAGGCCGGCACGGTTCTTTATCAGAACTGTCGCTTTGAGCCGAAAGACTTTCGCCAAAGAGTACCAGACAATAAAGGCGGCTTCACTTGGAAACTGAATGGCGTGCGCCGCGTGCCTTACAACCTCGTCGGCCTGCTCCAATCCGAGCTTGAGGTGGTCTTCCTCACTGAAGGCGAAAAGGACGCCGACAACCTCTCTGCTCTCGGCCTGCTCGCCTCAAGCCTCAAGAATTGGCGACCTGAGTTCAATCAGTACCTCTCCCGCTTCCCTTCCGTCGTCATCCTTCAAGACCACGACAGGGCCGGCGTCAAGCAGGCTTCGGATGCGGCGCGCGTCATCTCCGGCTCTGTGCGCGTGCTGAAGGTCGTTGACCTCTTCGCAGGCGAGCCTTTGCCGGACAAGGGCGGGAAGGATGTCTCGGATTGGTTAGAGGCGGGCGGGACTGCTGAGAGGCTGTTAGAGCTGGTCGCCGCCGCGCCGCTCTGGTCTGAAGGCGCGGCTAAAGCCGACGATGCGCCGCTGTCCGTCGTAAGGATGGCCGACGTTCAAGCCGAAGAGGTGGGATGGTTCTGGCATCCTTACGTCCCGCTCGGCAAGCTCACGATCCTTGAAGGCGACCCCGGACTCGGCAAGAGTTGGGTGACGTGCGCCCTAGCCGCTGCCGTCTCGCGCGGGAAGGGGTTGCCAGGCGCTGAACCTTTCGAGCCGGGGAACGTCCTGATGCTCTCGGCTGAAGACGGACTCGCCGACACGCTGCGGCCCCGCCTCGACGCCGTGGGCGCGGACGTGTCTCGCGTCTTCGCGCTCTCCGAGCCGCTGACCTTCGACGCGGCGGGCCTGCTCAGGCTGGAGGCGGCGATCATCGAATACTCGCCTCTGGTCGTCGTCATTGACCCCCTGTTCGCCTACACGGGCGGCAAGGTGGACATCCACCGCGCGAACGAAGCCGGGCCGTCTCCGCGCCTCTGGCGGCGATTGCCGAGCGGCAGGGCTGCGCTCTCTTGGCCGTTCGTCACCTCGGCAAGTCGCGCGGCGGCGGACACGCCCTTAACGCGGGCATCGGCTCGATTGATTTCGTGGCGGCTGCCCGCTCCGTCCTGCTCGTCGGGCAAGACCCTGACGAACCCTCGAAGCGCGCAATCGTCCACACGAAACACAACCTTACGCCCCCCGGCGACGCCGTGGGCTACACGCTCGACTGCGGCCAATTCTTCTGGACGGGCGCAAGCGACCTGACAGCCGGGCGCATCCTCGCCGCCGCGCAGGACGATGAGGAGCGCGGCTCGATAAGCGAGGCCGTGGATTTCCTGAAGGTCGCCTTATGCGACGGAGACCGTGATGCGAAGGCCATCGAGACGGAGGCCAGACAGGCGGGCATCAACCCCGCGACTCTCAGGCGAGCGAAGATGCGGCTCGGCATCAAGTCCCATAAGGTCGGGATGCCGGGCGCACACTTTCAAAAATGGGTTTGGGAGCTTCCCGAAGGTGCTCAACCTGTCTCCGAAGATGCTCAAGCAAGCGAAGTTGAGCACCTTCGGGCAAGTGGCGCGGATAAAGGCACTTACAGCAACGACTTAGCCGAAGGTGCTCAATTATTGGAGTTTGAGCACCTTCGGAGCGAAGTTGAGCACCTTCGAGCCGAAGACGTGCCTGACGAGGGGGCGGTACACCTGAGAGTCGCCGAGCTTATCCGGGCCGGGGCCATAGACACGGAGCAGGGCTTCGACGCGAAGGCGCGGGCGCACGATCCCGCGTTCCGGCGCGAGTTCTTCACGCAGCACAGGGGGGTCGCCGTATGAAGGAACCCGGAATCAGGCTGACCATCGCGGGCTACTGTGTGAACCCGTCATGCCGCGCACCGCTCTACAAAGAATTGATGGCCGCGCCGGATGACGAAGCTTGTTTCGACTGCAACCCGCCGCGCGAGGGGCTACCTACCGCCTTTCGTCTGCTCGCCGAGTCTGAGGGCATTGACGTTGAAGGTAAGACGGAGGCCGAAGTGTTCAAGGCTTTGGGCCTCATATCGCCGCAAGGCGAGAGTAAGGGCAGCGCGTGAAAACTCTGGTCGAAGACGCAGAGCTGCTTCGATTGCGCGCGATGGCCGAAGGCTCGCGGGCCTTCGAGTCGTCGGGATTGTGGGAGCGGCTCGCGGCGATGGAACCGCGCGAGGTTCTGAAGCTGCCGCCGCGCGAAAGGTTAGGCGTTGGCTACTACGAGGCGGCGAAGAGACGCGCCGCGCAGATGAAGAGGTGATGAGTGATGAGCGACGAACTTCAATTCAAACTCCGCGGGTGGCCCATGACCGAAGAGGACTGCCGGCGCTTCGCCGCGCAAGTGCTGTTTGCGTTTCGGCCTGACCCGGCTCTCGCCGTGGCGGTCGCCGCGCTCAACGAACAGGTCGCGTGCTCAACTGCGGCGATGGCCTGCTCAATAGGGCAGATGTGCGCGCACGCCACTTTTCCGAAATTCACGATCCCCGCGCTGCCGCCCGAAACACTCGAAGCCTTGCGGAGCATAGCCGCGCACGATTCGGTCGCGCATCACGCCTTCGCCCTCGCCGCCGCCGTGCGCCCGCCGCGCGTGCGAATTGATGTCGTCATACACGCCGAAGGCGAGATGTGACTACTTTGCTCTTTTGAAAAAGTACGTGCGGTCGCGCCCGCTGCGCTCGACTGAGACGAGTTCCCAACCGGACGCACCAACGCCGTTGAGTGCCGATGTGTCGTACTCGTCGCCGCCCGCGGGCATGGTCACGGCTTTGTATTCCCACTTCCATTTATCCGCCTGGTAGTTGAAGCCGAGGGCGGATAACGCGAGTGCGGCGAGCATCGCGGCGACAATGATTCTGTTTCTCATAGCGCGAGACGATAAAGGAAAAAGTAAAGATGAGTCAAAACGTAGCAACCGACAAGGCCAGCATCTTCCGGCAGAAACTCGAAGCGGCCCGCGCGCGGCGGCAGTCCGAAGGCGTCGAGATGGAGTTCGCGGGATTCCCCTGTAAGGTGCGCGTACTCTCACGGCTGCACTTCATCAGGGCAGGCCGGATGCCCGAATACCTGACGCAGATAATTATTCTTCGCAATCAGAAGAGGAGCGAAGAGGCCGACAGGGTAGCCGACGAGATGACGGCGGAACAGGTCATCAGGGGCGAGGAGTTCATGCGCCACGTCGTTTGTGTGACGATGGTTGAGCCGCGCGTCGTCGAGGCTTCCCCCGTGCCGGAGGGCGGCTACCTGTTCGCCGACTTGCTGGATAGTGCGCCGGAGTTCGTGCAGGCGGTTTACGAGTGGGTTATGCGCGACTGTCCCGTGCCCGAAGAGGAGAAAGGGGAAGAGGTCTTAGGCGTCGAAGACCTCGAAAAATTTTCTGACGGTGCAGGAGGGGGCGCAGGCGCTCAGCCTGGGGATCAAGGCGAAGGCGGCGGGGCGGCTGCCGCACGAGTTGATGCCGCCGATGGAGAACGAGCTGGTTGAAGACGACTTCGACGCCGCCGTCGTTGTCGGCCTCTATCTCTGTGAGCGACGACGAGACGAGAGCGACATAAAGGCGCAGGCGAACCGCGTCGGCTTTGAGGTGGCGCGCATACTCGCGCCGCTCTGGGGCGGCGAAGTGGGAGAGGCAGAAACAGAAACCGGCGAGCGCGGGAAACATGAGCACACCTTTATTGATGGCAAGTGTACGTCGGAACTCTGCGGACTGCGCCAGCAGGACGGCGTGACTTTCTACGGCGAACTGCCGATTGAATGTGACGAGCACAAGGTAGTGAAGTGCGGCGACGGCCAAAGGTGTATTAAGTGCGGCGGGCGAGAGGTTATGCCGGGCGTCGTGACCGTGCCCGCTCCGCGGATTATGAGTTGCGAGCACAGGAAGTTCAAACCGCTGCCGGATGGCTCTTTGCGTTGTTTGTATTGCGGTCAAACGGGGAATTGAAATGCTGGAACTCAAGATCGAAGGTCTGGACGAAATGCTCTCGGCGCTCGACCGCTTCGCCGATGAGATGGTTGACTTCCGCCGCGTGGAACAACCGCTCAAGGAACGCTTTCATGCGATGGAGCGCGGGCAGTTCGGTTCGCAGGGCGCAAGAGGCGGGACGAGTTGGAAGCCCCTTTCTAGGGCTTACGCGATCCGGAAGGAAAGGGAGTATCCGGGCCAGCCGCTTGAGCGGCGGACGGGCGCACTTGAACGCTCGCTCATCGGAGGCACGCCCGACTCAATCAGTCGCGTTGATAAAGAGTCTTTTGAGTTCGGTTCTTCCTTGCCTTACGCGCAGGCACAGCACGGAGGCACGGCAAGGACGCCTGCGCGCCCGCTCGTCGCGCCGACGCTCGCAGATGAAGAGGCGTTTGCGCGAATCATCCTTGCCGATGCGGTCAGGTTCGCTCACTCCCTTAAACTCGACGCGGAGTGAGGTTTTGAAGAGGCTTGACGAATGAATTTAACCTTTAGCGGAGTCGGAAATTTCAGCCAGCCCCGCGCCGAGATAGTGGGCTTCCGCGCGGCGGTCGAGAAGGAGATGACTGCGGTTTCGCAGTCCTTCGTTAACTCGACCGGCGAGGTCGGAAAGTTCATAGCGATGACCGGCCCTCTGGGGTTTGCTCTAAGCACCGTCGCCGGGGCTGCCGTTACTGCCGGCGAAGGAATCTTCGCGCTCGCCGAGAAGACTGCGACGACTGAAGTGCGGCTTTGGGATATGTCTCAAAGGGTGAACTTCAGCGTTGAGACTCTGAGCGCCCTGAAGACTGCGATAGAGAACTCCGGCGGCTCATTTGATAAGTTCGAGGCGGGGTTAATCTTCTTCCAGAAGAACATCGAAGCCGCCGCCGAGGGGAATAAGAAACTCTCCGCCGCCTTCAAAGCCCTCCACATTGACACGACCGACAACGAAACGGCGCTCCGGTCTGCCTTCACGCAGCTTTCCAAATCACGGACGGCACTCAACAGGCCGCGCTCGCGCAGAAACTTTTCCGGGGGTCGGGGCGTGAAGTCCTTGCCGTCATCAAAGAATCTCACGGCGACTTTGACGCCTACATAGCGAAGCTACAAAAGCTCGGCATCATCATCGGCACGGAGTCTGCCGCGAACGCCGACAAGTTTAGGGACTCGCTGAACATACTCAGCCTTCAGGTAGACGCCGCGGGCCGCCAGATCGGCGAGCAAGTGATTCCCGAAATCACTGGCGCGATGCAAGACCTAACGTCCGCTACCGCCAACAGCAGGAGCGTTTTCAAGGAGTGGGGCGACGACTTGCGAGACGTGACGCGGCTTGCTCGTGTGTTGGTCGAGACCATCCGCGAGCTGTCTAAGGGAGAACGCCAGCGAGACATCGGCGAGACGTTTGACGAAGCCACGCGCAAGATCGTCAGGCAGGATGACATCTCGTCGGGCAAGTTAATCCCGCTCGACCGGAGCGAGATGACGCCGGAGCAGATACAGGCGGCGAAGGACAGGAGCGACCGCGAAATAAGAAGGGCGTTCACGGCGGCTGGTCTGCGCTACCCCGAAACATCTATTGACCCGTCGTTGCTAGGCGGCGGCAAGTCGGGAAGCGACAAGGCACGTAATGAGGCCGTGCGGAAACTTGAGCAGCAGAATAAAGAGATAGAGGAGGAGTATAGACGCAACACGGAGGCTCTACAGCGCGAGTTTAACTTACAGCTCACCTCTTCGCAGACCTTCACCCAAAAACTCATTGATGAGGCGAACGAACGTTATAACAAACTGAAAACGAATCTCGACAAGGAAGCCGCGCTCTACAAGCCCGGCACAAGCGGGGCCGAGAAGGTTGCCGCCGAGCAGCAGAAGGCTTTGGATGAGCGCGACAGGACAATTCGGCAAGCCAGAGACGCGCAGGATAAGCGGGAGATAGACAGCCTCAAAAGACACCGCGACGAACTTCTAGCACTCGGCGAGCAGTACGATCAACAGACGATAGATTCAATCCGCGCGACCGCCGAAATGCGCGGCATCACTTACGAAGATGCCGAAGATAAAATCTACGACGTTCAGGAGAAGGCTTTTGACCGTCGCCTGCAAGCCCTCAGAGATGACGAAGCGGCTTTCTACAAGACGCAGAAAGACCTCAACGACGTAAACCAGGAGCAGGCCCTAGCGTACAGCGACGCAATAGCCAAACTCGTCGCGCAGCAGGAGGCGCACCAAGCCGAGCATGAGCGGCGGCAGAACGAGGCCCGGCAAAGGGACATCGAAGCCGAGCGTCAGTATCAACAACAGATAAAGCAGATTCGCCTTCAGGCTATCAATGACGACCTCGCAATCCGCCGCATGGAAATCGAGGCCGCGCAGGCTGAGGCGTTCAACCCCGCGCTTCGCTCCCGAAAACCGACTTACGCCGAGCAAAGGTCACTTAACAAGGCTCTGGCCGACGCTGACCGGGCGATTGAGAATGAGCGCCACAAAGAGGCAGAGAAGGCGATTGATAATCAGGAGGCAGAAGCGAAACGCCAGGCCGCGCTACATAATGAGGTTTATCTTGAGACGGAAACCTTTCACCACGCGCGCGAGAACGAGGAGCGCCGTCACCACTTGGAGATGGGCAAGATACAGAGAGGGCAGGACGATGCGGACAAAGCCACCAACCCGCTCAAGTCCGCGTGGGATGATCTGAAGCAGCAAACGAAGTTCACAGACCTTCTTTCCAACAACGCCGCGCAAGGTCTTTACAAGATGCGCGATGCCTTCGGGCAAGCGATTGAAGCAAACATCCTATACGGCGAGTCCATAGGCAAGGCGCTCAAGAAAGCTCTAGCTGAGTATCTCGCGCACGTCTCTGCGGAGTCGGCGATTGAAGCACTCAGACAGGCGGCGTGGGCGCTCGCGTCTCTGGCCTTCGGGGACTTCGGCGGGGCAGCCAAACACGCCGCTGCTGCTGCTGCCTTCGGCGCTCTGGCGCTCGCCGCGGGTGCGGCGGGCAGCAGCCTCGCAAAGAGCGCGGGCCTTCGTGGCGATACGAGCGCGGGCGCGTCGTCGGGAAGCGCGGCGGGTCAAGCCGTGGCGAGTACAGCGCAGCCGCAGCCCGCACCCATTGTTCAAGGGCGAACTGGCGGCGCACCTAACCCGAACGTCCCGCAGCCGGGCACCGTCACGCATACCGTGATTATCGAGAAGCAAGTCGTGTTAGAGCCGCCGAAGGATTGGGTCGCAAATCAGATTTTGCATCCGTCTGATGGGGGTGACGCGCGCCACGCCATAGAGCGTGCCATGATGGAGAGGTGGGAGAGGAGCGGCCCGTACCGCGACAAGGTGCTGCGGACGCTCGGATACATCTAATCGAAGGCGGGTCGGTTATCACCGAGGACATCAACCCCGGAAGTTCATTCATGGCGGACGAGTTCAACAGGTTTCTCGACAAGCTCGACTTCTACATAGCGACGGGCACGCGGTTCGGGCCGCAGCACCGCGACGGCGCACGGGAGAAGGTGCGCGCCTCATTCGACGCAGCCGTGACCGCAGCGGTTGAGCGGGCCTACAGGCAGAACGGCGGCCTGCGCGCGACAATCCTCCGAGACCTGTGCGGCGTCTCCGAGGCTTCGGCCACTAGCGAGCCTGTAGGCAGACCGCGCGCGGAAGGCGGGAGCGAAGAGGCGGGCGAAGCGGGAGGGCAGAATGTTTGACGCGAAGGTGAACATGAGCGGCTTTAACCGGGCCTTCGACGGTTTAGAAAAGATGCTCCGGCGACCGACCGACTTCATGCGCCGGCCCGCCGAAGAGTGGATGGCCGACACGGAGCGCGAGCAGTTCGCTTCGGAGGGACGCCGCGGCGCTTCCGGCCAGTGGCAAGAGCTGTCGGCGGCATACGCCCGGCGTAAGGCGCTGGAGGGGCGCGGAGGCCGCATACTTGAGCGCACCGGCGCGATGGAGCGCGCGCTCACCTCGCTTCGGGGGGTTGAGGTGACGGACAATAAAATCATCTTTCACTTGCCGAAGCCTGCGGGCTTTCACCAGCGCGGCACGGCGAGGATGCCGCAGCGCAAGGTCGTTGACCCTTCCGCCGAGCAAGTGCGGCGACTCTCCGAAGGGGTGCGGCAAGAGGCCGCAGAGCAACTCAAAGGCTTGGGCTTCAACACGCGACGATGAGCTTTTTTTGATTACCCTCTGAAGGCGCGGACACCCCCACGAAGCGGGGCAACCGAAAAGTTGTAGCACAAAAGAATGGCCTGGGAAGAGAGAAACGGTCGCCGCTACTACTACCGCAAAGTCAGACGCGGCGGTCGGGTCTTCTCCGTCTACGAGGG
>JALZHC010000827.1 GCA_030914105.1 Acidobacteriota bacterium | reverse complement strand
GCGGCGCGCGTCTTGTCGCCGCCGGTGTAGTCGAGCGTGGCCTCGATGGCGCGGCGCTCGATCTCTTCGACCGTTGCGGGCAAGGGGATTTCGAGTGTGAGGCGGCGCCCTTCCGCGGCGGCGCGCTCGCGCTCGCCGCGTGTGCGCGCGCGCTCTTCGTGGACGGTGCGGCTGATCTGTTCGGGCAGGTCGTCGAGTTCGATTTGACGCCCGGAGGCGATGATGACGGCGCGCTCGACGGCGTTCTCAAGCTCGCGCACGTTGCCCGGCCAGTCGTAGCCGGTGAGCGCCTGAAGAGCCTGACGCGAGATGCCTGGGATGAAGCGTCCGGTCTTCTGCTTGTAGTGTTCGAGGAAGTGTATGACGAGCGTGTGGATGTCGCCGGGGCGCTCGCGCAGGGGCGGAAGCCAGATCGGAAAGACCGAGAGGCGGTAGAAGAGGTCGCGCCGGAAAGTGCCTTGCTCGACGGCGCGCGCGAGGTCAACGTTCGAGGCGGCGATGACGCGCACGTCGGCCTTTAAGACTTCGCTCCCGCCGACGCGCGTGAACTCTCCGTCCTGGAGCACGCGCAGAAGTCTGACCTGCGCCGACATGCTCATCTCGCCGATCTCGTCGAGGAAGAGGGTGCCGCCGTCCGCTTCCTCGAAACGTCCGCGTCGGCGCTGGCGCGCGTCTGTGAAGGCTCCGCGCTCGTGGCCGAACAGCTCGGATTCGAGGAGCGTTTCGGGGATCGCGCCGCAGTTGAGCTTCACATACGGGCCTGCCTTCTGTCGCGAGTTGTAGTGGATGAGGTTGGCGAGCAGCTCCTTGCCCGTGCCGGACTCGCCTTGAATCAAAACGGAGGTCTGCGTGTCTGCGACGTTTAAGGCCAGCTCGACGGCGCGTCGAATCGCGGGTGCCTGACCGATGATTCGGTCTTCCGCGCGCCGCTCGTGCAGGACGTTTCGGAGCCGCATCACTTCAGCCGAGAGCTGGTCGCGCTCTAAGGCGGTTCCGATCTGGACGGCGATGCCTTCGGCCAGCTCGACCTCGTGCTCGTCGAAGGCGTCGCGCGGCTCGCTCCAGACGAAGCCTAAGAGGCCGAAGGTCTGACCGGCGATGGGCACGGGCGTGACGAGCGCGGCCCGCCCGCCGAGGACGGAGTTGAAGCCTGTGCGTATCGGCTCCGGCAGGTCTGTGTCGAACAGGCGGACGGTCTTCGGCTCGGCGAACAGCTCGACGACGGCGGGGAAGGCCGAGATGTCAATCGATTTTCCGTAAGACGCAATCAGCTCGCGCACGCGCAGAGTGGTCGCGTGCGGCGCGGCCTTGAACGCCGCGAGGCTGATGGCCTTGCCCGAAGGCTCGACGACTCCGAGCGCGCAGTAGTCGGCGCCGACCAGCTCGTTCGCGCGCTCAAGGACGTGCGAGGTCAGCTCGCCGAAGTCGGAGCGCGAGTTCAGGATGTTGGCGATCTCAAGAAGCGCGCGCGTGCGGCTCGCCTCGCGCCGCTTGTCCGTGTAAAGGCGCGCGTACTGGTAGCCGACGGCGATCTGCCGGGCGATGGACTGGAGGAAGGCGACCTCTTCATCGTCCCAGTGCCGGAGCGCGCGCGTCATGTGCAGGCCGACGAGGCCGAGGACGCTGCCGTCGAGGACGACGGGCACGATGAGCAGAGAGCGCGTGCCGAGCGAAGAGGGCAGGAGGCTGATGAGCGGGTCGAGGCCGCGCGCCGCGGTGTCGTCAAGGCGTATCGGGCGCGTGAGGTCGAAGCGTGCGGCGAGCTGGCCGAAGTCAACGGGGAAAGACGTGCCGAGCGAAGAAGGCACTTCCGGAGCGGCCCGCCACTCGTGGCTGATGCGCAGTTCGCCGCCGCGCGCGAGCTGCACCACGTCGCAGCGGTCAACCTCCATCATCCGCCCCAGCTCGGCGACGACGGCGTGGAGGAACTTGTCGAGGTCTATCTCCGAATGGATGTTCGGCGCGAGGCGGTCAATGATGGCCTCGCGCGCCTCGTGCACGCGCGCCTTGCGCTCGGAGGGAAGCGACGGCGAGTCCGTGGTCGGTCGCTGGACAGACAAAGGCTTCGGAGTTCTCCTCGAAGGACTAAGGTTCGACGCTTCGCCGGGCGGCGCGGTAACTTCTGAATGAGGAGAGCACCCGCCAGAGGTTTTACGCCGCGCGCCCGAAGGGGTTTCGTCAGGGCGCAAATCATAGCAAGGCGTTTGGAGTAAGGCAAAAGGTCTTGGTCTAGTCGTTCCTCAGCTTCTTACGCGCGCGGATGAATAAACCTTTCAAGCAGCAACGGCAAAGGGCGAAAAAAAGAGGACGAGCAGTGTTGCTCGTCCTCAACTTTTACCTTTCGACTTCAGCTTTACTTCGCCGCGACTTCCTGCGCCGAGCCGGGCAGGAGGTTGAAGTAGGCGGCGGCCTCTTCGGGCGCGAGCACGGGGTGGTAGGTCTTGCCGTAGCGGCCCGTGATGATGCGCACGTAAGCCTGCGTCTCGCCGAAGGGCGGTACGCCGCCGTGCTTCTCGAC
>JALZHC010000239.1 GCA_030914105.1 Acidobacteriota bacterium | reverse complement strand
CGCCGTTCGGTCGAGAACTCTCTGCCGTTCGGCGTCTATCGCGGCGCGGAGCTGGTCGGGTTCGCGCGCGTCGTGACCGACTACGCGACGTTCGGTTGGGTGGCCGACGTCTTCATCCTCGAACCGCACCGCGGGCGCGGGCTTTCGAAGTGGCTGATGGAGACAATCCTCTCGCACCCGGACTTGCAGGGCTTCCGCCGCTGGGTTCTGGCGACGAAGGACGCGCACGAGCTCTACCGGCGCTTCGGCTTCCGCGAGCTGCGCCGGCCCGAACGCTGGATGGAGCGGCCCGACCCGAACATGGCCGAGTCACCCGACTACTGGGGGCCGCGCTAAATCAGGAGACAGGAAGGGACGCTCCACGAACTCACGCGAAGCGACACGAACCGGAGCACACGAACTCGCGTGAGAGATCTCCTGCCTGCTTCGTGCCGCCCGCGTGTGGCTTAGTGGATAAAGCTTTTCCGTCCGTCCCGATTCGCCGTCTCTGTTTTTTGGCGTAACGCCACGCGCGCCGCGCCGCTTGGCAATTTGCCAGCCTCGCGCCGAGGCCGTGGCTGTTTCCGCGAGCGCGCCGCGAGATTTCGTGGGCGTCCTCTGCTGGCCTGACTTTTGCTTTTGAACTGAACCGAGATGGCTACCGCCGCGAGCAACATCCGCACGACGCTCGAAATGATCAAGATCGAGCACACGCTCTTCGCGCTGCCCTTCGCTTTCCTCGGCGCGCTGCTCGCCGCGCGCGGATTTACAGCGACGGGACTGCCGACCACTTGGCAGGCGCTCTGGATTACTGCGGCGATGGTCGGCGCGCGCTCCGCCGCGATGGCCTTTAACCGCATCGCCGACCGCGACTACGACGCCGCGAACCCGCGCACGCGAACCCGCGCGATACCCGCGGGCCTGCTCCCAGTCTCCTTCGTGTGGGCGTTTACGCTCGCCGCCGCGGCGCTCTTCTTCGCGGCCTCCGCCGCGCTCAACCGTCTGACGCTCCTGCTCTCGCCCGTCGCGCTCGCCTCCGTCCTGCTCTACTCCTACACGAAGCGCTTCACCTCGCTCTCGCACGTCGCGCTCGGCTGGTGTCTCGCAATCGCGCCGACGGGCGCGTGGGTGGCCGTGCGCGGCTCGCTCCAGAGCTTCGTGCCGCTTTTGCTCTCGCTCGTTGTGCTGCTTTGGACGGCCGGCTTCGACGTGCTCTACGCCTGCCAGGACTGCGACTTCGACCGCGCCGCGGGCCTGCGCTCGATCCCGGCGCGGCTCGGCGTGGCGCGCGCGCTGTGGGTCTCGCGCCTCTTGCACGCGGGGGCGTTCGCGGCGCTCGTCGGGTTATACTTCCTGACGGGCTTGGGCTGGCCGGCGCTCGCGGGCGTCCTGGCGACGGGCGTGCTCCTGGTCTATCAACATTCGCTCGTGCGCGCCGACGACCTCTCGCGCCTGAACGCGGCGTTCTTCACGGCGAACGCTTTCGTCAGCGTGATACTTTTGGCGACCTTCGGCGGCGCGATATTTTTAAGTTCAACGTTCAAAGTTTAAAGTTCAAAATCAGAGCTTGAACTTGAAACCCGAACTTTGAACTCTGAACATGAAACTTTGAACTATGAAATTGTCACACGACCCCAGGCTCAACGAACTCGCCGCCAGAATCGAGGCGGGCGAGCGGCTCTCGTTCGCCGACGGCGTGGCGCTCTTCCGAACGGGCGACCTGCACGCGCTCGGTCGCCTCGCAGACTCTGTGCGCCGTCGCTTGCACGGGCGCACGACCTATTACAACGTCAACCGCCACTTCAACCCGACGAACGTCTGCTATGCCGACTGTAAGTTCTGCGGCTTCTTCCGCACGCCGCGCGACCGCGAAGCCTACACGCACAACATCGAAGACTCCCTGCGGCTCGCGGGCGAGGCCGTGAAGGAAGGCGCGACCGAGCTGCACATCGTCGGCGGCTTAAATACAAAGCTGCCGTTCAGCTACTTCACAGACCTCCTCTCATCGCTCAAGGCCGCCTACCCGCAGCTTCATCTGAAGGCCTGGACGATGGTCGAGCTTGACCACTTCGCGCGCTTCTACAAGATGTCGGACGAGGAAGTCATCGAGCGCCTCAAAGCCGCAGGCATGGACTCGTGCCCCGGCGGCGGCGCGGAGATTTTCCGCGAGCCGACGCGCTCTCTGGTCTGCGCGCACAAAACCGACGGCGCGCGCTGGCTGGAGCTTTCCGGCAAAGTCCACGCCGCCGGCCTCAAAACCAACGCGACGATGCTCTACGGCCACGTCGAGTCAATCGAAGACCGCGTCGACCACCTGATTCGCCTGCGCGAGCAGCAGGACAGGTCGGGCGGCTTCCAATGCTTCATCCCGCTCGCCTTCTACCCGCCGGGCACGCAGCTCTCGCACCTGCCCGGCCCGACAGGCATTGATTCGCTGAAGACGATGGCCGTCTCGCGCCTCATGCTCGACAACTTCCCGCACATCAAGTCCTACTGGGTCATGTTGGGGAAGCGCCTCGCTCAGGTCGCGCTGCACTACGGCGCGAACGACCTCGACGGCACGATCACCGAAGGCGGCGAGCTGACCGAAAGTTATTCGGTGGAGACGGGGGGCGAGGTGAAGATGTCGAAGCAGGAGATCGTCGCCCTCATCGAGGACGCAGGATTGGAAGCCGTCGAGCGCGACACGCTCTACCGCCCCGTCGTCCGCGAGACAGTTTCCGCCTGAGCGTTTTCCGTCCGCCGTGATAACTTATGTGAAACCCACCCAATGACTCTGAATCGAGGAGACATGGGATGACTAACGAAGAGATTCAGCGGGTGATGGAGTTCATCATCAAACAGCAGGAAAGCTTATCCGACCGGATGGAGCAAATGCTGGAACTACACGCTCAATCCGAAAAGCGCATCAGCCGGCTCGAAACAGCAGCCGTCCATCTCTTCAACGCGACCGCCGAACTCAACAAGAAGATGGCTGAGTTGGCGGAGGCGCAGGCGCACACAGACCAGCGCGTGAACGCCCTGATTGACGTTATCGAGCAGGGGCGCAACGGTAAATCTCAAAGTTAAGTTATGACTACCGCAACCGAAACACGCACCATCACCGTCGCGCACTCGCCCGACTCGGACGACGCCTTCATGTTCTACGGGCTGGCGACCGGCAAGATCGAGACCGGCGACTTGAAGTTCGAGCACGTGCTCGAAGACATCCAGACCCTGAACGAGAAGGCGACGCGCGGCGTCTACGACGTGACGGCCATCAGCTTCCACGCCTACGCATACGTCTCCGACAAGTATGTCCTGCTGCCGCACGGCGCGAGCATAGGCGAGGGCTATGGCCCCATCGTCGTCGCGCGCGAGCCGCACAAGGTCGAGGAGATAGCTGAACTCAAAGTCGCCGTGCCGGGGACGATGACGAGCGCGTTCCTCGCCCTGCGCATACTCAGCCCCGTGTTCGAGTACGAGGTCGTCCCGTTCGACCGCATCATCGAGGCCGTCGAGGCGGGCCGCGCCGACGCCGGCCTGCTCATACACGAGGGGCAGCTCTTCTACCAGCAGCTCGGCCTGCACAAGGTTGTCGACCTCGGCGAGTGGTGGAAGGCTCGGACTGACCTGCCGCTGCCGATGGGCGGCAACGTCGTCCGGCGAGACCTCGGCGCGGAGACCATCCGCCGCGTCTCCGGCTACCTGCACGAGTCCATCCGCTACTCGCTCGAACACCGCGGCGACGCGCTCGACTACGCCATGCAGTTCGCGCGCGACATGGACGCGGAGCTGGCCGACCGCTTCGTCGCGATGTGGGTCAACCAGCTCACGCTCGACTACACCGAGCGGGGCCGACGCGCCGTCCAACGCCTCCTCGACGAGGGGGCCGAGCGCGGCGTCATCCCGCGCCGCGTTATCGCCGACTTCGTCGGCTAAGTTACAAGTTCAAAGTTCAAAGTTGCCGGCTGCTCTAACTTTGAACTTTGAACTTTGAACTTGTAACTTAATTGAATGGCAACACGCGCAGGCGCGTGCGCATCGAAGATTTTGCTCGGCGGGCGGTTTTCTTCGATTTTCCTGACGGACAGGCCCGCCCCGTCTTTTCCTTAAAACTTCCGAAAGAGTGCTTATGAGAAGATTTCTTTTGTCGGCTCTGGCGGCTGTCCTTATGGTCTCGGCGTCGGCGCGCGCGCAGACGAGCGCTTCGTCGTCGTCGCCCGTCATCAACCGCTCCGGCTCGCCCGCTGATGTCGAGGGCATTATCCGCAAGTTCACGCAGAAGGAGACCGAGTTCCGGCGAGCTTTGAACCAGTACGAATTCAAGCGCGACGCCGTCATCCAGACCATCGCGTGGGGCGGGCAGATTTCCGGCGAGTACCACCGCACCTCGCGCTTCGTCTTCGACGACAGCGGCAAGCGCTACGAGAAGATTCTCTTCTTCCCCATGCCGACCATCTCCGAGCTTCAGATCACGCCTGAGGACATCGAAGACCTCGGCGGCGTGCAGGCCTTCGCCCTCGAAGCCTCGAAGATCAACGACTACACGTTCGCCTACGTCGGCAAGGAGAAGCTCGACGAGCTTGATACCTACGTCTTCGACGTGACGCCGAAGATACTCTCCGACCGCGGTCGCCTCGACGCGCTCAAGCGCTCGAACCAGGAGGGCGGCTTCTTCCAGGGGCGCATCTGGGTTGACGACCAGGACTATCAGATCGTCAAGGCGCGCGGCAAGAGCGTCCCCGAATTCAAACAGCGCTTCCCCACCTTCGAGACCTACCGCGAGCAGATTGACGGCAAGTATTGGTTCCCGACCTACACCTACGCCGACGACACGATGACCTTCAAGGGCGGCAACTCCATCCACTTCCGCATGCGCATCCGCTTCACAGACTTCCAGCGCCTGCGCGGTCGCGCCACAGTCATCGAAGAGGGCACGCCCGGCGAAGTCAACGACAAGGACAAGCAGCCCGCCAAGCCCGCGGCGACGCCCACGCCGCCCAAGAAGCCGTAAGGCAAGACAGTACCGTGAGTGCGGAAGCCTCGCGGGTCACCGGAAGGATGAAGGCGGAGGGATGAAGGATGAAGTGGATGCTTAACAGCGTCTCCTTCATCCTCCATCCTTCCGCCTTCTAACTTGTTCTCACACCCGCGAGGCTTCCGCTCGCGTTTCTGTTCGTCTACTTTTCCAGCCCCAGCTCTTCGGCTATAGCCGCGCGCGTCCGCTCGGCAAGTCGCTTCACGTCCTCATCCGTCTTCACTCCCTCGGTCTCAACTGGCGGGAGCAAGACCATCTCGATTGCGCCGGGACGTGCCGTGCCCGTGCCCTTGCCCATCAGCGCGTCTGTGTTCTTGATGGCTACGGGCGCGACCGGCACTCCCGCTTCGGCGGCCATGTAGAAGCCGCCCTTCTTGAAGGGCAGCAGTTGGCCTGGGCGCGCACGCGTGCCTTCGGCGAAGACTCCGAAAGAGACTCCGGCGCGCAGACGGTCGGTCGCGGCCTTCATCGTCTGCATTGCGCGCTCGCGGTTCGAGCGGTCAATCGCCAGGACGTTGACGAAGCCCATGCCGTAGCCGAGTATCGGAACCTTCAGCAGCTCCTTCTTCGCGATGACGCCGATGCGCCGGCCCACGTAGCAGAAGAGCGTGGCCGTGTCGAGGAAAGAATGGTGGTTGGCGATAAGGACGTAACTGCGGCGCGGATCTAAGTGTTCGAGTCCGCGCACGCGGATGCGCACGCCGCTCAGGCGCAGCCACATGCGCCCGCCCCACAAAGCCCAGGGGTAGACCCACTCGCGCCGCCCCGCGACGAGCGCGGCCAGAATCACGGGCGGGCCGAAGATCAAAAGCAGCAGCGCCGCGACGAAGAGCGACCACCAATACCAGAGTCGGCCCGCGAGCCTCGCCGGCGTGCCGGGCGTCGTCCGCGTGCCGGGCGTCGCCAGCGCGCCTGTGCTAGACTCTGCGCGCTGCCCTGCGCCGCCGCGCTCTTGGCCTTCAATCTCGCTCGGAAGACTTTCAGGATGCACTCGACCGCGCTCCTCCGCCGCACGCTTCTTCTGCTCGCCGCCGGGCTCGCCCTTTTCTCGCTTCCCCAAGCGGACGCGAGCGCGCAGCGCCGACGCACGCGCCCCGCGAGTCCGCCGCCGACGCACGCTCCCCGAC